>DATHAV010000216.1:0-1573 GCA_035296505.1 Pseudoxanthomonas sp. | reverse complement strand
GCCCTGCACATCGGCCTGCCGCAAGACTTCTTCGCGGACAAGACCAACAACGGCAACTCGATCCTGCGCCCGATCCACTATCCGCCGATCGCCGCCGGGAACATCCCCAACGTGCGCGCCGGCGCGCATAGCGACATCAACTTCATCACCCTGCTGGTGGGCGCCAGCGCGGCGGGCCTGGAGGTGCGGTCGCACCAGGGCGAGTGGGTGCCTTTCACTTCCGATGCCGACACCATCGTGGTCAACATCGGCGACATGCTGCAGCGCCTGACCAACCACGTCTATCCGTCGACCATGCACCGCGTGACCAATCCGCCGGGCGAGCAAGCGCGCCAGCCGCGTTATTCGGTGCCGTTCTTCCTGCACCCCAACCCGGACTTCCTGATCGACCTGCTGCCGTCCACCATTACCGACGAATGCCCCTCGCGCTATCCCGAGCCGATCACCGCGCAGGCCTATCTGGAAGAACGACTGCGCGAGATCAAGCTCAAGTAGCTTTTGGTCGCCTTGCATGCGCGCACTCGCGCCGCCTCGCAGACGCGAGCGGAACCAACTTGCGCACGCATGGCGAGCGGCAGCCAACCGCACCGTTGATGCGCCTGCGCTGCGCTACCGGCGCCTGCCGCCACCCGGTATCCTTGCGCTTCGATATTGGCGTGAGGTGGAACCATGCGACGCAGGATCGTGGCCGGAAACTGGAAGCTGCACGGCACCCGCGACTTCGCCACCGCGCTGGTCGGCGAACTGGCCGCAGGCCTGCCGCTGTCTGGAGTCGAACTGGTGGTCCTGCCGCCGCTTCCCTACTTGGGCGGGCTGATCCAGGAATTCGAAGCCGACCGGATCGCCTTTGGCGCGCAGGACGTCAGCGCCAACGAGAAAGGCGCCTACACCGGCGAAGTCTCGGCCGCCATGCTGGTGGACGTGGGAGCGCGTTACGTCCTGGTCGGCCACTCCGAGCGCCGCCAGTACCACGCCGAAAGCAGCGAGCTGGTGGCGCGCAAGCTCGCCGCCGCGCTGCACTCAGGACTGATCCCGATCCTGTGCGTGGGCGAGACCTTGGAACAGCGCGAGGCCAAGCAAACCGAGGCGGTGATCGCCGCCCAGCTCGAGCCGGTGCTGGAACTGGTCGGGGTCGAAGCCTTCGCCGGGGCCGTGGTCGCCTACGAACCGGTGTGGGCGATCGGCACCGGGCGCACCGCCAGCCCGTGGCAGGCGCAGGAGGTGCACGCGTTCCTCCGTGGCGTGGTCGCCGCGCGCGATGCTAGAATCGCCGGCTCGCTGCCGCTGCTGTACGGCGGCAGCGTCAAGCCCGACAACGCCGCGGAACTGTTCGCGCAACCCGATGTCGACGGTGGACTGGTGGGCGGCGCGTCCCTGGTGGCGGGCGATTTTCTCGCCATTGCCAGGGCGGCCGCAGGCTGAGGCACCTCCATAGACGCAGGCACCGGGCCTTGCCCATCCGATCGAGATCTTAGAAATGAGTTTGATCCTGAATGTGATTTACGTGCTGGTGGCCTTGGGCATCATTGTCATGGTGCTGATGCAGCGTGGCGCCGGCGCCGCGGCCGGGTCT
>DATHAV010000215.1:0-7574 GCA_035296505.1 Pseudoxanthomonas sp. | reverse complement strand
CCCCGGCACGCGCACGTTGTCGAAGCGGATCTCGTTGACTTCGTAGGTGCCGTCGAGCAGCCGCGTGGGGCGGATGGAAATGCCCGGCGACTTCATGTCGATCAGCAGGAAGGAGATGCCTTTCTGCGGCTTGGCGCCGCTGTCGGTGCGCACCAGGCAGAAGATCCAGTCGGCGAACTGGCCCAGCGTGTTCCACACCTTGCTGCCGTTGAGGACGTATTCGTCGCCGTCGCGCTCGGCCTTCATCTTCAGCGAGGCCAGGTCCGATCCCGAGCCGGTTTCCGAATACCCCTGGCACCACCAGTCCTCCCCGCTCAGGATGCGCGGCAGGAAGCGCTGCTGCTGCTCCGGGCTGCCGTAGCGCATCAGCACCGGAGCCACCATCTTGACCCCGAAAGCGAGCTGCACCGGCGCGTCCGCCAGCGCGCGCTCGTTCTCGAAGATGTATTGCTGGGTCTTGCTCCAGCCGGTGCCGCCGAACTCCGCCGGCCAGTCCGGCGCACCCCAGCCGCGGGCGTGCAGGATCGCCTGCCAGCGCTGGATGTCCTGCTTGAGGTGGCTGTCGTCGCCGCGTCGCACGCGGTCGCGCAATTCGTCCGGCACCTCGGTGGCCAGGAACTGGCGCACCTCGTCGCGGAAGGCGCGTTCTTCGGGGCTGAAATCTAGATCCATGCGGGCTCCGTGAAGGTCAGTTCTTGGTTGGATCGGGGTAGTAGCGCACCAGCATCTGCGCCACGCAGGCGGGTTTCGCGCCGCCTTCTATTTCGACCGTGGCCGTCCAGTGCGCCTGCACGCCACCGGCCACCGGCTCGATGCGTTCGAGCACCAGCCGCGCGCGGATGCGCTGGCCCACCCGCACCGGCGCCGGCAGGCGCACGCGGTCCAGGCCGTAGTTCACGGCCATGCCGACGCCGTCGATGCGCAGGCTGGACTCCACCAGCTGCGGCAGCAGGGACAGGGTCAGGTAGCCGTGGGCGATCGGCGCCTTGAACGGCGACTCGCGCGCCGCCCGCTCCGGATCGACGTGGATCCACTGCTGATCGCCGGTGGCGTCGGCGAACCGCTGCACGCGGTCCTGTTCGATGGCCAGCCAATCGCTGCACGCGACCTCGCGCCCGGCCCATCCGGACAGCTCGTCCAGCGATCCGATCATCCGCAGCGCTGCCTGCTCAGCCATGCAGCGCGGCCTCGAGCTGCTGGCGGATTTCCGGCCGCGCGGCGAACGGATCGGATGGATTGCGCAGCGCCACGATGTCCTGCGCGCGCTGCATGACCGCGTCCAGCGCGTGCGGGTGGGAGGCGATATAGAACTGCTCCTTGCGCACCGCGTCGAACGTGAGCTGCGAGATCTGCTCGGCGGTCAGCTTGCCCGAGGTCACCGCCTTGCTCATCATCGCGTGGGCCACGCGCTGCGACTGGGTGGCCGGCGCCTCGTTAGCCAGGTCGGCGGGACGGTTGCGGTGCGAGAGGTGGATGCCGGTCGGCACGTAGTACGGGCACAGCACCGAACAGCGCACCTGGTCGGTGACCAGCGACAGGTCGTGGAACAGGGTCTCGGACAGCGACACCACCGCATGCTTGGACACGTTGTAGGCGCCGGCGTTGGGCTGGTTGATCAAGCCGGCCATCGAGGCGGTATTGACGATGTGGCCGCGATAGCCCGGATCGGCCTTGGCCGCGGCCAGCATCGCCGGGGTGAAGGCGCGCACGCCATGGATCACGCCCCATAGGTTGACGCCCAGTGCCCACTGCCAGTCCTGGACCGAGTTCTCCCAGATCAGGCCGGCCGCGCCGATGCCCGCGTTGTTGAACACCAGGTGCACCGCGCCGAAGCGCTCCATCGTGGCCTCGGCCAGCGCCTGGATCTGCGCGCCATCGGAGACGTCGACCCTGCGCGGCAGCACCTCGGCGCCCATGGCCTCCAATTCTTGGGTGGTCTCTCCAAGCGCGTCCTCCTGGATGTCCGCCAGCACCAGCTTCATTCCCAGCTGTGCGCCCTGGCGGGCGAATTCCCGCCCGAAGCCCGAGCCCGCGCCGGTCACCACCGCAATCCTGCCGTTGAACTCTTGCATCTCGATCGCCCTCCCCGGGCATGTGTGCTTTAGACCGCGCTGTAGCCGCCGTCGACCGCCAGCACCTGGCCGGTGATGTGCTTGCCGGCATCGGAAGCGAACAGCAGCGTCGCGCCCTTGAGATCCTCGTCGTCCCCCAGGCGCCGCAGCGGCGAGTTGCCGATCAGCGCCTCCTCGCCCAGGGTCTTGATCAGCACGTTGGACATCTTGGAGGGGAAGAAGCCCGGCGCCAGCGCGTTGACGGTGATGCCGTGGCGCCCCCACTCGCCGGCCAGCGCGCGGGTGAAGTTGACCAGCGCGCCCTTGCTGGAGTTGTAGGCGATGGTGTTCATCGCCCCGGGCGGATTGCCGCGCAGGCCGGCGATCGAGGCGATGTTGACGATGCGCCCGTAGCGGCGCGGGATCATCGAACGCTTGCCGATCCGCTGGGTCAGCAGGAACAGTCCGCGGATGTTGAGGTTGAACACCTTGTCCCAGGCCTCCACAGGATAATCCTCGGCCGGCGCGCCCCAGCTCGCGCCGGCGTTGTTGATCAGGATGTCGACCTGTCCCAGCCGCTCCAGGGCGGCATCGGCCAGCGCGACGATGTCGCCCTCCTTCGAGGCGTCGGCGGCGACCACATGTGCCTCGTAGCCCAGTCCCTGCAGGTGCGCCTGCGCCTGCTGCAGTTCGTCGGCCTTGCGCGCCGACAGCATCAGCTTGGCCCCTTGGCTGCCCAAGGCCTCCGCCATCTGCAGGCCGAGCCCGCGCGAGCCGCCGGTGATCAGGGCTGCCTTGCCGCTGAGGTCGAACAGGTTGTCGTGCCGTGCCATGTGGTGTGTCGTCCGTAGAAAGTGGTGGTTTTGGGAGCGCTCGCTTCAGAACCAGCTGTCGCGCATGTCCAGGGTGGTGCGGTCCAGGCTGCCCAGCAGGTCCAGCTGCGCGTCCACCCGGGGCAGCTCCCAGCGAAAGAAGAACGCCGCGGCCTGGCGCTTGCCGTCATGGAAATCGCTGGCCTGGCCGTGCGCGGCCAGCGCCTGCTCCAGCCAGATCCAGGCGATGGCGATGTGGCCGAACGCCTCCAGGTAGACGCTGGCGTTGGCCAGCGTGACCTGCGGATCCCCGGCCTGCCACAGCCGCACGGTGACCTCGGCGAGGCGCTCCAGGCGCCGCTCCAGCGCATCGGCCCAGGCCTGCAGCTCGGCGCGCGCGCGGGCCGAGGCGATGGTCGCCGACACGCGGGCGGCGAACAGCTTGAACGCGGCGCCGTCCTGCATCGCCACCTTGCGGCCGAGCAGGTCCAGCCCCTGGATGCCGTGGGTGCCTTCGTGGATCGGGTTGAGGCGGTTGTCGCGGTAGAACTGCTCGACCTTGTACTCGCGCGTATAGCCGTAGCCGCCGTGCACCTGGATGGCCAGGTCGTTGGCCGCCAGGCACCATTGCGAAGGCCAGCTCTTGGCGATCGGGGTGAGGATGTCGAGCAGCAGCGTGAGCTGCGCGCGCGTCGCCTCGTCGCCGGCCACGGTCGCCTGGTCCAGCACCTTGGCGCAGTACAGGTTGAAGGCCAGGCCGCCCTCGACGTAGGCCTTTTGCGCCAGCAGCATGCGGCGCACGTCGGCATGCTCGATGATCCTGGCCTGCGGGCTGCCCGGATCCTTGCCCGCCGCGCCGACCGGACGCCCCTGCGGGCGCTGCCGCGCGTAGTCCAGCGCGTGCAGGTAGCCGGTGTAGCCCAATGCCACCGCGCCCAGGCCGACGCCGATGCGAGCCTCGTTCATCATGTGGAACATGTAGGCCAGGCCCTGGTGCGCCTGCCCCACCAGATAACCGATGGCGCCGGCCCTGCCCTCCGGCCGGTGGCGCGTGCCTTCGCCGAAGTTGAGCAGGCAGTTGACCGTGCCGCGGTAGCCCATCTTGTGGTTGACCCCGGCCAGCTGCACGTCATTGCGCTCGCCCAGGCTTCCGTCCTCGTCGACCAGGAACTTGGGCACCAGCAGCAGCGAGATGCCCTTCACCCCAGGAATCAACTTGCCGTCCGGACCCGGGATCTTGCACAGCACCAGGTGGACGATGTTCTCGGACAGCTCGTGGTCGCCGCCGGAGATCCACATCTTGTTGCCGGCGACCCGGTAGCGCGGCCCGAACGGCGATTCGCACTCGTAGTCGGCACGGGTGGCGATATCCGACAGCGACGAACCGGCCTGGGGCTCGGACAGGCACATGGTGCCGAAGAAGCGCCCCTGCAGCTCCGGTTCGACGAAGGCCTTGATCTGCGCCTCGCTGCCGTGGGCCAGCAGCAGGTTGGCGTTGCCCATGGTCAGCAGCGGATAGGCGCTGGTGCCGACGTTGGCGGCATACAGATAGGCGAGCGCGGCCTTTTCCACCACCGTGGGCAGCTGCATGCCGCCCAGCGCGTAGTCCTGCGAACCGGCCATCAGTCCGGCATCGGCGAAAGCCTGCAGCGCGGGGCCCACCTCGTCGATCAGGCGGACCTTGTCGCCGTCGAACTGCGGCTCGCGCTGATCGGCCTTCTGGTTGTGCGGGGCGAACAGCTCCTCGGCCATCCGATCGCAGGTGTCCAGGACCGCGTCGAAGGTTTCGCGCGAGTGGTCGGCGTAGCGCTCGGCCGCCGCCAATGCCGGCACGTCCAGCCATTCGTACAGCAGGAACTCCAGGTCGCGGCGCGAGAGCAGCAGTGAGCTCATCGAAGCCTCAGCGGATCTCGAACAGGCCGGCGGCGCCCTGCCCGCCGCCCACGCACATCGTGACCACCGCGTACTTCACTCCGCGGCGGCGGCCCTCGATCAGCGCGTGGCCCACCAGACGCGCGCCGCTGACGCCGTAGGGGTGGCCGACCGCGATCGCGCCGCCGTTGACGTTGATCCGCTCGTGCGGAATGCCCAGCGTGTCCATGCAGTACAGCACCTGCACGGCGAAAGCCTCGTTCAGCTCCCACAGACCGATGTCGTCCACGCTCAGGCCGGCGCGCTTGAGCAGCTTGGGGATCGCGAACACCGGGCCGATGCCCATTTCGTCCGGTTCGCAGCCGGCCACCGCGAAACCGCGGAAGACGCCCAGTGGCTCGATGTTGCGCTGCTCGGCCAGCCTGCGGTCCATCAGCACCGAGGCCGACGCGCCGTCGGAGAACTGGCTGGCGTTGCCGGCGGAAATTACCCCGCCCGGCACCGCGCTGCGGATCTTCGCCACGCCCTCATAGGTGGTGTCGGCACGGATGCCCTCGTCGGCGGAAATGGTGACCTCGCGCGTCTGCAGCTGGCGCGTGGCCGGATCGGCGACACCGGCCAGCACGGTCATCGGCACGATCTCGTCGTCGAACTTGCCGTCCGCCGCCGCCGCCGCGGCGGCGCGCTGCTGGCTGGCCGCGCCGTAGTGGTCCTGGCGCTCGCGCGAAATGCCGTAGCGTTTGGCCACTGTCTCGGCGGTCTGCAGCATCGGCCAGTACAGCTCGGGCTTGTGCTCCGACAGCCAGCCCTCGCCGAGCATGTGCTGGTTCATGTGCGGCTGCACGCAGGAGATGCTCTCCACGCCGCCGGCGATAAAGATGTCGCCCTCGCCGGCGAGGATGCGCTGGGCGGCCATGGCGATGGTCTGCAGGCCCGAGGAACAGAAGCGGTTGACCGTGGCCCCGGGCACGGTGACCGGCAGGCCTGCGCGCACCGCGCACTGGCGCGCGATGTTGACGCCGGTGGCGCCCTCGGGATTGGCGCAGCCCATCAGCACGTCCTCGACCTCGGCCGGGTCGATGCCGGCGCGCGCGACGGCGTGCTGGACCACGTGGCCGCCCAGGGTGGCGCCGTGGGTCATGTTGAAGGCGCCCTTCCAGCTCTTGGCCAGCCCGGTGCGTGCGGTGGAGACGATGACGGCTTCTTTCACGGTATATCCCGAATGGATGCGTAGGCGGCGGTGAGATGAATGAGGCGGCTGGCCC
The DNA here is from genome assembly GCA_035296505.1 of Pseudoxanthomonas sp. Taxonomy (GTDB): domain Bacteria; phylum Pseudomonadota; class Gammaproteobacteria; order Xanthomonadales; family Xanthomonadaceae; genus Pseudoxanthomonas_A. Next base: position 1,574 of record DATHAV010000215.1, on the reverse strand, counting down.
GGATCAGCCGTTGAACGACTTGCCGGACTCGGCCAGTTCCACCAGCAGCGGGGCCGGCTCCCAGGCGCTGCCTTCGTGGTCCTTGGCGTAGCGGCGCATCGCCGCCAGCACGTTGTACAGGCCGACCGTGTCGGCATGGAACATCGGACCGCCCCGCCACACCGGGAAGCCGTAGCCGGACAGGTAGACGATGTCGATATCCGAAGCCTTGGCCGCGATGCCTTCCTCGAGGATGCGGGCGCCCTCGTTGACCAGCGCGTAGACCAGGCGCTCGACGATCTCCTCGTCGCCGATCTTGCGCCGCGTCAGGCCGATGTCGGCCGAGTGCTTCTCGATCATCTCCTGGACCACCGGCGAAGGATGCGCGGTCCGGTCGCCTGCCCTGTAGTCGTACCAGCCCGCGCCGGTCTTCTGCCCGTAGCGGCCGAGCTCGCACAGCAGATCGGCGCTCTTGGAATAGGTGATCTCGGGCTTCTCGACATAGCGGCGCTTGCGGATCGCCCAGCCGATGTCGTTGCCGGCCAAGTCGCCCATGCGGAACGGCCCCATCGCCATGCCGAACTTTTCCATGGCCCTGTCGACCTGCTGCGGCAGCGCGCCCTCGTCCAGCAGGAACCCGGCCTGGCGGCTGTACTGTTCGATCATGCGGTTGCCGATGAAGCCGTCGCACACGCCCGACACCACCGCGGTCTTGCCGATCTTCTTGGCCAGCGCCATCACCGTGGCCAGCACGTCCTTGACGGTCGCCGCGCCGCGGACCACTTCCAGCAGCTTCATGACGTTGGCGGGGCTGAAGAAGTGCATGCCCAGCACGTCCTGCGGACGCCGGGTGAAGCCCGCGATGCGGTCCACGTCCAGGGTGGAGGTGTTGCTGGCCAGGATCGCGCCGGGCTTGGCCACGGCATCGAGCCGGGCGAACACCGACTCCTTGACCGAATATTCCTCGAACACCGCCTCGATGATCAGGTCCGCGTCCTTCAACGCGGCGTACTCCAGCGTCGGCGTGACCAGCGCCATGCGCTGTTCGACCTGCTCGGTGGTGAGCTTGCCTTTCTTGGCGCTGTTCCCGTAGTTCTTGCGGATCGTGGCGACGCCGCGGTCCAGCGCATCTTGCGCGGTCTCCAGCAGGACCACCGGCAGGCCGGCGTTGAGGAAGTTCATGGTGATGCCGCCGCCCATGGTGCCGGCGCCGATCACGCCGACGCTGACGATCTCGCGCAGCTGCACATCGGCGCCGATGTCGGCCACCTTGCCGGCGGCGCGCTCGCCGAAGAACGCGTGGCGCAGCGCCTTGGACTCCGGGGTGTTGACCAGAAACGAAAAGGCGTCGCGCTCGACCTGCATGCCCGCATCGAACGGCTGCTTGACCGCCGCTTCGATCGCGTCGAGGCACTTCAACGGCGCCGGATAATTGGCCGAGGCCGCGGCCACCGCGGTGCGCGCGAAGCTTAAGAAACCTTCGGCATTGGGGTGCTCGATCTTCCAGTCGCGCACCTTCTGCGGCGGCCCGCCGCCGGCGGCCACTTCGCCGGCAAGCGCAAGCGCCGCCTCGACCACGCCGCCTTCCACCACCT
>DATHAV010000214.1:0-2729 GCA_035296505.1 Pseudoxanthomonas sp. | reverse complement strand
GGCGACCGCAGGTGCGCCACGGCCGCCGGCCGCGCCTACAGCCGCGAAGACCTGGACCGCACCGGCTCCATCGACCTGGCCGACGCGCTGCGCCGCCTGGATCCGGCCATCCGCTGATCGCTTTGGCCTCGGGCGGTCTTTCCACCTGCTAGTTCAAAGCCCGGCCCCGCGCCGGGCTTTTTTGCGTGCAGCCAGGCAATGAAGACGGCATGCCTGCGGCGCTTCCTGCCGCCGCCGCAGTAGGGCGGTGCGCAGAGCGGGATTGCCGGCAGGTTCCCGCGTGATGCCCGGTGCCGCCACGCACGATGCGCCTGCACGGCGCGAATCCGGCCCATCCTCGCTCCATCGGCCCCGCGCGCCGATAATCCCGCATCACCCGCACCGCTGGAACGCGCCATGACCGACCCGCGCCACGACCCCGCCCGCGTCATCCGCGCCCCGCGCGGCAGCGCGCTCACCTGCAGGTCGTGGCTGACCGAAGCGCCGTACCGCATGCTGCAGAACAACCTCGACGCCGAAGTGGCCGAAGACCCGGCCTCGCTGGTGGTCTACGGTGGCATCGGCCGCGCCGCGCGCGACTGGGCCTGCTACGACGCCATCCTCGAGTCGCTGCGCACCCTGCAAGACGACGAGACCCTGCTGGTGCAGTCGGGCAAGCCGGTCGGCGTCTTCCCCACCCACAGCGATGCGCCGCGCGTGCTCATCGCCAATTCCAACCTGGTGCCGCACTGGGCCACGTGGGAGCACTTCCACGAGCTCGATCGCAAGGGCCTGACGATGTACGGGCAGATGACCGCCGGCAGCTGGATCTACATCGGCAGCCAGGGCATCGTGCAGGGCACCTTCGAAACCTTCGTCGAGATGGGCCGCCAGCACTACGCCGGCGACCTCACCGGCAGGTGGATCCTCACCGCCGGCCTCGGCGGCATGGGCGGCGCGCAGCCGCTGGCCGCCTCGCTGGCCGGCGCGTGCAGCCTCAACATCGAGTGCCGGCAGAGCCGCATCGACATGCGCCTGCGTACCCGCTACGTCGACGAACAGGCAAGCGACCTCGACGACGCCCTGGCCCGCATCCGCACCTACACTAAATCCGGCCAGGCCAGATCAATCGCGCTGCTGGGCAACGCCGCCGAGATCCTGCCGCAGCTGGTGCGCCTGGGCGTGCGCCCGGACGCGGTCACCGACCAGACCAGCGCCCACGATCCCGTCCACGGCTACCTGCCCATCGGCTGGAGCGTGGAGCAATGGCTGGCCGAACAGAAGGCCGAGCCCGAGCGCGTGCGCGACGCGGCCAAGCGGTCCATGCGCGCGCATGTCGAGGCCATGCTGGAGTTCGAACGCCAGGGCGTGCCGACCTTCGACTACGGCAACAACCTTCGCCAGATGGCGTTCGATCAAGGCTGCAAGAACGCTTTCGACTTCCCCGGCTTCGTGCCCGCCTACGTGCGCCCGCTGTTCTGCCGCGGCATCGGCCCGTTCCGCTGGGTCGCCCTCAGCGGCGACCCCGAGGACATCTACAGGACCGACGCCAAGGTCAAGGAGCTCATCCCCGACGATCCTGCGCTGCACCGCTGGCTGGACATGGCCCGCGAACGGATCGCGTTCCAGGGCCTGCCCGCGCGCATCTGCTGGGTCGGCCTGGGCCTGCGCCACACGCTGGGCCTGGCCTTCAACCGGATGGTGCGCAGCGGCGAACTCAGCGCGCCCATCGTGATCGGCCGCGATCATCTGGACAGCGGCAGCGTCGCCTCGCCCAACCGCGAAACCGAAGCCATGAAGGACGGCAGCGATGCCGTTTCCGATTGGCCGCTGCTCAACGCGATGTTGAACGTCGCCGGCGGCGCCACGTGGGTATCGCTGCACCACGGGGGCGGGGTGGGAATGGGGTATTCGCAGCACTCCGGCGTGGTGATCGTCTGCGACGGCACCGAGGAGGCGGACAAGCGCATTGCCCGCGTGCTGTGGAACGATCCGGGCACGGGCGTGATGCGGCATGCGGATGCGGGGTACGAGGCGGCGAAGCGGTGTGCGCGGGAAATGGGGTTGAAGCTGCCGATGGCGTAACTTCGACTTTGACTTGTCGCCCACAGGCCGATTGCCGCCTCGACGACCGCTTCGAAACGCACAGGCGAGTAGATGTACCTCTCTCGTTTCGAGCCTGGCCATTCGGGAGCCCGACATGCAGAAACACTCTTCCTCGAATCAATCATTGCGCCGCTGGCGCCGCATGCGGGTCTACCCGGTGCTGGCGCTGTGGCTATCGGTGTGCGGCGTGGCGGCCTGCCGCTCCCCTGCGGCCGCGGACCCGCCGCCGCAGGCAGGCGGAGCGACCGAGGCTACGCCCGCCGCGCAAAAGGCCAAACCTGTGCCGGCCGGCCGCGGCTCCAACCCCCGCCGGCGCTACGAAGGCCCCATCCTGAGCGAGGCGCAGTGGGAACAGAAGGCCTACGCCCTCATAGACGGCCTCCGCCAGCGCACGGACCTGACGCCGGCGCACATTCAACGCATCATCGGGATGAAGCTGCTGCCTGATCTGGGCGATTCGGATAACAGCTATGCCGGCGGTGCCACCACCATCGGGGGAGCCTACGGCTACTCGCCCACCTGCACCTTCGACTTCGCACGGGTGAAGCGGCGTCTGGAGCGAAGGGGCTTTGAGGGGCAAAAATCCATTACCGACGTGCCTTACCGGGCCAGCTGGCTCTTCATGAACCAGGACCGGGTGATTT
>DATHAV010000213.1:0-1587 GCA_035296505.1 Pseudoxanthomonas sp. | reverse complement strand
AGCCACAGTAGCAGGCCGATCGCGCCCGTCTCGCTGAGGATCTCCAGCACGATCTGGTGCGCGTGCAGCGCCGGACCGCTGCCCCAGGCCGGCACCGCTTCGGGGCTTGGATCGCACGCGGGGAACGCCGCGCGGAAGTTGCGTGCGCCCACGCCGTTGAACGGGTGCTCGCGCACCATGCACAGCGCCGCCTGCCAGATCCGGCTGCGGCCCGAGAGCGCGACGTCGACGCCGCTTTCGTCCGCGGTCAGCACCCGCGCGGTGCGCTCGATGCGCTCCTGGAACTGCGGCGACACCAGGCTCAGCACCACCAGCGCCAGCGCGCCGAAGGCGAACACCGCCAGCAGCTTCTTCCATCCGAGCAGCCGCCAGCCGGAAAACACCAGCACCAGCGCGAAAGTCAGCCACGCCGCGCGCGCGCCGGCCAACAGCACCGCCAGCCCGACCGCGGCCGCGGCCAGCGACCAGCCCGCCAGACCGAAGCGGCGCGCGGCGGCGAACAGCAGGAACGGCGACAGGCTGGCCAGGACCACGCCGAGCTTGAGGTTGCACGGCCCCAGGATGCCGCTGAGGCGATCCAGCGCGGCGACGTCCTCGGCCGAGCACATGCCGCGGCCGCTGATCAGCTGCTTGAGCTGGTCCAGGCTCCAGAACAGCGGACTGGCGCCCAGCGATACCTGCGCCAGCGCGTCCAGCGTCCACACCGCCGCGATCGCCGCCAGGCCGCCGAAGGTGGTCCGACGGCCCGCCTCGTTGGCGACCGCGGCCGCGGCCAGCCACAGGAACGGCAGGTAGCGCAGGTCGACCGCGGACTCGCGCAGCGCGCGGCCCTGGCCCATCGCATCCAGCGCCGATACCGACTGCGGCAGCCAGTAGGCGAAGAACAGCACGCTGGTCAGCGCCCACGCCGGGCCGCTGAGCAGGCGCGTGCCGCCGCGGAAGCGCACCAGCAGCAGGCGCACGATCGCCGCCAGCGCGCCCAGCGCCATCACGCCCTCGGCGATACCGACCGCCGGCCACAGCGCGACGAAGGCCAGCACCCACGCCGGCGCCCAGCGCCACAAGGTATTGGACAGCAGAACCGCTACTGAAACGGCGACCCCAAGCAGCTTGAGATTATTTTCTAACCCACTCTCCGCTGGCCAAAACGCAAGCAGCACTACCGACGATAGCGGGGCGAAAACCAGCCATCTCTGGACCTTTCTATCGCATGAGTTCGTCATAAAGAGCGAGCGTGGCGTCCTGCATCGCGCGCAGGGTGTAGACCATGGTAGCCAATGGCGGCGGTGGCTGCGCCAGCAGCGAATGCGCGGCCGCGGACAGCGCCGCCGCGTCGAAGGCAGGCACCGCGCCGCGCGGCTGCAGTTCGGCCAGCAGCTCGCCGACGCCGCCGTGGTCCCAGCCGAGCACCGGGCGCCCGACCGACAGCGCCTCGATCACGGTGCGCCCGAACGCCTCCGGCTTGCGCGACAGCTGCAGCACCAGATCGCTGGCGGCATAGGCTTCGGCGATCTGCGCGGTGGGCGCGGTGAACGCCGCCGCCTGGTCCACGCCCAGCGCGCGCGCCTGCGCCTCCATTTCGGCGAT
>DATHAV010000212.1:0-6300 GCA_035296505.1 Pseudoxanthomonas sp. | reverse complement strand
CGGGGCCGAACTTCGACCTCTACCGGCACCTGGGGAGCCTGGCGCCACGGCTCCAGGTGCAGGCTTCCGGCGGCGTACGCGAGGCCGTCGATGTCGGGATCGCACGCGCCGCCGGCTGCGCGGGCATCGTGCTGGGCCGGGCCCTGCTGGAAGGCCGCTTCACCCTGCCGCAGGCGCTGGCCTCGTGCTGAGCCGCCGCATCATTCCCTGCCTGGACGTGCGCGACGGGCGCGTGGTCAAGGGCGTGCGCTTCCGCGACCACGTCGACATGGGCGACATCGCCGAGCTCGCGCTGCGCTACCGCGACCAGGGCGCCGACGAACTGGTGTTCTACGACATCGGCGCCAGTCCGCAGGGGCGCTCGGTCGACTACCGCTGGGTGGAGCGCGTCTCGAGCCTGCTCGACATCCCGTTCTGCGTGGCCGGCGGCATCCGCAGCGTGGACACCGCGCGCGCGGTGCTGCACGCGGGCGCCGACAAGATTTCGGTCAATACGCCGGCATTGGAGCGACCGGAACTGGTTTCGGAGCTGGCGCACGCGTTCGGCGTGCAGTGCGTGGTGGTGGGCGTCGATTCGGTGCGCGAGGCCGACGGGCAGTGGCGCGTGCGCCAGTACACCGGCGATCCCGAGAAAACGCGCGCGCTGCCGGTGCGCACGCTGGACTGGGTGGTGCGGGCCCAGGCGCTGGGGGCGGGGGAGATCGTGCTGAACTGCATGGACAGCGACGGCGTGCGCCGCGGCTACGACATCGAGCAGCTGGCCGCGGTGCGCGCGCTGTGCACGGTGCCGCTTATCGCCTCGGGCGGCGCCGGCGAAATCGCGCATTTCGCGCAGGTGTTCCGCCAGGCCGACGTCGACGGCGCGCTGGCGGCGAGCGTCTTCCACAGCGGCCGGATCACGATTCCAGCGCTCAAGCGCGAACTCGCCGCCGCAGGCATCGAGGTGCGCCATGCCGCTTGAGCTCGACTCGCTGGACTGGGACAAGGGCGACGGCCTGCTGCCCGCCGTCGTGCAGGACGCGGACAACCTGCGCGTGCTGATGCTGGGCTACATGAACCTCGAGTCGGCCAGGGCGACGCTCGCCGATGGTCACGTGACCTTCTACAGCCGCAGCAAGCGGCGCCTGTGGAAGAAGGGCGAGAGCTCCGGCCACGTGCTGCGGCTGGTGTCGATGGAGACCGACTGCGACCACGACACACTGCTGGTGCAGGCCCGTCCACGCGGCCCCACCTGCCATCTGCAGCGCGCCAGCTGCTTCGCCGCCGCGCCGTCGGATTTTCTGGCCGAGCTCGACGCCCTGGTGGCGCTTCGCGACCGCGAGCGACCCGCCGGCAGCTACACCACGCGCCTGTTCGAAGGCGGCGTGCGCCGGATCGCGCAGAAGGTGGGCGAGGAGGGCGTGGAGACCGCACTGGCGGGCGTGGCGCAGGACGATGCCCCGCTGCTCGGCGAAAGCGCGGACCTGCTGTTCCACCTCACCGTCCTGCTGCGCGCCCGCGGGCTGTCGCTGGCCGACGCGGTAGCGGTGCTGCGGGAGCGGCATCGGGGCTGAGTTTCGCGAGCGGACCCTGTCGAACGAATCGAGGCAGGGCTCGAACGACGCGGATGGCTTCGTGCATCGAGCCGTGACCCGGGCAAGCTCCGGCGGCGACCATGGCCGACGGCACCCCCAATGGGTACGCGCGGCTGAAGATCGAGACTGGCGGCGCGTATTCGCTGTCATGGCATGCGGCGCGCGACCCCGACGCCTCCGGCATCGGCCTGCATGCGCCCAAGCTACTGCGCCAGGGCGCCTACCCGGCGTGGGGCGTGTACGCCAACGTGTATATGGGCGACGGGGACAGCGTGGTCGAGTACCGGGTCGGCGAGGGCGACTGGAAGCCGATGCGCAAGGTGCTGCAGCCCGATCCCGCGCTGATGGTGGAGAACGCGCTGGACGACTTGGCCGTGGAGCTTCGCGGCTACGATCGTTCGCCCGAGGCCAAGCCCTCGCATCACCTGTGGCGCGGCCCATTGCCCACCGATCTGGCCGCCGGCGAGCACCAGGTACGGGTGCGCTACCGCGACCGCTGGCATGGCGTGCGCGAAGCTTCCACTCGCTACCGCCTGGAGGCGGTGCCCGAGGCGAATTGATTCGTGCGGGACCGCTTTGGCCTCGCTTTGGCCTGACCTTCGGACCACGGCGCAATCGACGCGTGACGGCGCGACGCAGGCGAACCTGCGGCTCGTGGTATCGCAGCGTGGTCTTCAGTCGCCTAGCGCGATCGCATCGAACGAGGCGACCCGCGCGTGGCCGTTGGCCGCTTCGCCTTCCCGCGCTTGCGGATAGTCCTCGCGACGGTCGACCAGCACGGTCCGCAGGCCGGCCTCGCGCGCCGCGTCCAGCTCCTCGACCACGTCGGACAGGAACAGGATCCGCGCGTGCGGCAGGCCGATGCGTTGCGCGATCCGGCGATAGCTGTCGGCCTCGCGCTTGCCGCCGATCTCGGTATCGAACCAGCCGGAAAACAGCGGCGTCAAGTCGCCCGCGTCGCTGTGGCCGAAGAACAGCCGCTGCGCCGGCACCGAGCCCGACGAGTACACGTACAGCGGCAGTCCCTGCGCGTGCCAGCGGCGCAGGGCGGGGCCGGCGTCGGGGTAGAGATGCGCGGTGAAGTCGGCGTCGCGGTAGCCAACCTTCCACACCATGCCCTGCAGCGCCTTGAGCGCGGTGTGCTTGCGGTCCTGGTCGATCCAGCCTTGCAGCGTCTCAACGATCGTCTCGTCGCTGCACATGGCGCCGTGCTCGGTGGCCACCGCATCCAGCCACTGGCGCACCTTGGGATCGCCGCGATGCTCGGCCACGAATCCGGGCAGCGCGCGCCGCGCGTAGGGAAACAGCACGTCCTTGACGAACGAAATGCTGCTGCTGGTGCCTTCGATGTCGGTGAGGATCGCGCCGATCATTTCAGGACGGCTTGCGAGGGTCGTAGCGCGGGAAGCGCGTGGCGATGTCCTCGCCGGTGAAGTGGCCGACCCAGCCGTCCGGCTCGGTGAAGAAGCGGATGGCGATGAAATTGGGCTCGTCGCCCATGTCGAACCAGTGCCGGGTGCCGTCGGGCACCGCGATCAGGTCGTCCTTGACGCACTCCACCTCGTACACCTTGCCGTCCACGTGCAGGGTGAACAGGCCCGAGCCTGCGACGAAGAAGCGCACCTCGTCCTCCTTGTGGAAGTGCTCGTCGAGGAACTTGGCGCGCATGGCTTCGCGCTGCGGGTGGTCCGACGCGATGCTGACCACGTCCACGGTCCTGAAGCCGCGTTCGGCCATCAGTCGATCGATGTCGTCCCTGTAGGCGGCGATGACTTCTTCTGCCGGCGCGCCTGGTTCGACCTCTCGATTGGCCTTCCAGCGCTCGAAGGTCACTCCGATCTTGCGCAGTTCGGTGGCGATGAAGTCGGGGTCGTAGCTGGCGAACTCCGGCGTGTCCGGGTCGCTCTCGGAAAAGATGCGCAGGCGGCTCATGGATCGGGCCTCGGCTGGAAAAATGGGGGAGGCAAGCGTAGCAAACGCGGCGATGCGCCAGGCGGCGCGGGCCGGCCGGGCTAGACCCGCAACCCCAGCTTGCGCAGCTCCAGTTCGCAGTGGAACAGGAACTCGAACGCCTCCAGGTGCCGGCGCGCCTCGGCCATGTCGCGGCCCCAGGCGTACAGGCCGTGGCCGTCGATCAGATAGCCCCAGAGCGTCCGGGCATCCAGCAGCGCGTCGACCAGCGCCGCCAGCACGTTCATGTCCTGGGTGTTGGCCAGCACCGGCACGTCGATCGCCGCTTCGTGGGTGTGGTTGCCATGCAACGCCTTGAGCAGTTCGTAGCCTTCCAGCCGCACGCGGCCGGCGCCGGCGTAAAGGCGCGAGGCGACCGTCTGCACCGGCGAGTGGGTGTGCAGCACGCAGCCGATCTCGGGAAAACGACGGTAGAGCTGGGTGTGGAGCAGGGTTTCGGCCGAAGGTCGGTGCGCGGTGGCGACCGGCCGGCCGTCGAAGTCCACGACCATGATGTCGTCCTCCACCAGCCGTCCCTTGTCGCGCCCGGACACCGTGATGGCGGCGTGGCGATCGTCCAGTCGCCGGGAGAAATTGCTGCTGGTGGCCGGGGTCCAGCCGGCCTGCGACAGCTCCCGGACGTTGGCGATGATTTCCGCCGCGAGGATCTGCAGGCGGTCGGCGTCGTAGGGTAGTGCGCTCATGGCCGCATGTTACCGCGCGCGCAAGCGGCCCCCCCTCGCGTCGCGGTCACGCCATTGCGCGCCACAGTACGATCAGCACCAGCGCCGGACTGATCACCCGCACCAGCCACAGCCAGGCGGTGTGCATGCCCGGCGACAGCCTGAGCTCCTCCTGGCTGATGTCGCGCCCCAGCGCCCAGCCCGCGAACAGCGCGATCAGCAGGCCGCCCAGGGGCAGCATCAGGTCGTTGGCCACGAACTCCAGGAAGTCCATGATGCTGCGGCCCATGATGTCGACGTCGGCCCACACGTTCAGCGACAGCACCGAAGCCAGGCCGAGAAGCCAGCAGGTACCCGCCACCACCAGTGCCGAGGCCTTGCGGCTCATCCGGGTCTTCTCCACCAGGTAGGCGGTGGCGGGCTCCAGCAGCGAGATCGACGAGGTCCACGCCGCCACCGCCAGCAGTCCGAAGAACAGCAGGCCGTAGAGGATGCCGAACGGCATGGCGTTGAACGCCAGCGGCAGCGAAGTGAAGATCAGGCCCGGGCCGCCGCCCTGCGGGTCGATGCCGAAGGCGATCACGATCGGGAAGATGGCCAGGCCCGCGAGCAATGCGACCGACGTATCGGCCAACGCCACTGCGACCCCGACGCGCGGGATCGATACCTCGCGCGGCAGATAAGCGCCGTAGGCCATCATCGCGCACATGCCGAGGCTCAGGCTGAAGAACGCCTGGCCCATCGCGCGCAGGAACACGCTGCCGTCGACCTGCGAAAAATCCGGCTTGAACAAGAAGCCCGCGGCTTCGTCCAGGTGTCCGGTGGTGGCGCCATAGCCGACCAGGATCAGCAGCAGCACGAACAGCGCCGGCATCAGCAGCTTGACCGCACGCTCCAGACCCTTCTCCACGCCCATCGCCACCACCGCCACCGTGAGCAGCATGAACGCAGCGTGCCACCCGGTGAGTTCGAGCGGACTGGCCAGTAGCGAATCGAAGGTGGCGCCCGGATCGGTGATCGCGGCGGCGCCGAACAGCTGCTTCAGGTACAGCCAGCTGTAGTGCAGGGTCCAGCCGGCGACCACGCTGTAGAAGCTGAGAATCACGATGCCGGCCACGACGCCGATCCAGCCGATGCCCATCCAGCCCCGGTTGGCGCGCGATTCGCCGGTCACCTTGTGCAGCGAATTGATCGGGCTCATGCGCCCTCGGCGGCCGATCATGATTTCCGCCAGCAGGATCGGCAGGCCGACGATGGCGATGCAGCACAGGTAGATCAGGACGAAAGCGCCGCCGCCGTTGTCCGAGGTCAAGTACGGGAATCGCCAGATGTTGCCCAGCCCCACCGCCGAGCCGGTGGCGGCCAGGAAGAAGGCGGTGCGCGACGACCACATGCCGTGGATCGAGCTTTTTTCTGTTTGCATCGGGCCGTTTCTCTGCAGTGGTGGAAGGTGCGTCAGGGGCGAGGAACCGCCGGCGCTTGCGGCGTCATCCTCAGGATCTTGAAGCCCGCGTAGGCAAGCACCAGCGCGACCAGCGGGCTGAGCAGGTTGAAGAACGCGTAGGGCAGGTAGTCCAGCGTGGCCACGCCCAGGGTGGCGGCCATGTAGGCGCCGCAGGTGTTCCATGGAATCAACGGCGAGGTCATGGTGCCGGCGTCCTCCAGCGCGCGTGACAGGTTTTCCGGCGCCAGCCCGCGGCGTTCGTACTCGGGGCGGAACAGCCGGCCGGTGAGCACGATCGACATGTACTGGTCGGCGGCCACCACATTGGCGCCGATCGCCGTGCCGAGGGTGGCGCCGATCAGCGCGCCGGTGCTCCGCGCGGCCTTGAGCACGCTGCGGATCAGGCGTTCCAGCAGGCCGGTGGCCTCCATCACCGCGCCAAAGCCCATCGCGCAGATCACCAGCCACACGGTGTTGAGCATGCTGCTCATGCCGCCCCGGCTGAGGAGTTCGTCGACGCCGGCGTTGCCGGTCTGCGCCTTGTAGCCGTCGAACAGCGCGGTCCAGGCGCCGGCCAGCAGCGCCATCGGCCGCGACAGGGCGTCGCGGTCGGCGAGCTTGAGCACCACCTCGGGCTGGAACACCACCG
>DATHAV010000211.1:0-8535 GCA_035296505.1 Pseudoxanthomonas sp. | reverse complement strand
AAGGTCTCGTCCAGCGCCTCGTCCTGGTTTTCGTTCGCGTGCCGCTTGCGCTCCTCGCGCTCTTCGATGGTTTCCTCGTGCGCGGCTTCGTCTTCGTCGCCGGCATGGGGGGTTTCGTGTTCGTTGCTGTTCATGCGATATCCAACTGGAGGTGGCGCGGTACTGTGTCGCAATCAGCGAAAACCCGGCGTGAATTGGAAGCTTTCAAAAGCAGCGCATGATCATGCGTGAGCCCCGTGTCTAAACTGGAAGCGGCACTGTTGATCCAAGCTTACGGCCAAGCGGTTAGCGTGGCGCCACGCCAACAATGGCGTGGGAGTAAAGAACATGGCTGACGATACGCAGGACCAGACGCTCAACCAGCAGAATGGAGAGACGCAGCAGGGCCAGGACCAGGCCAGCCGACTTGGTGAAACGGGGAACAAGTACAACCAGCCCGAACGGCAGGACCAGCAGGAGCAGCAGTTCGCGCGGCGGAGCCCGCAAAACCCGCAGGACGAGCAGAGCCAGCTCGAACGACGTCGCTGAGTCTCATGCCGTAGCTGTTACCGATGGCCGCTTCCGGACACGCGGGGCGGCTTGGTTTCCACACCGTTGCCGACGCATTGGGCAGCCGAGGATCTATTCATGAAGCGCAATCAAGAAAGTGAGCAAGCCAAGGCCGACACGCCCCAGAAATACCGCAGCCCGCGGTCGATCGGCAAGGATCACGATATGCCGGAAGATCATGAGGGGCATCACACCGACCCGGAAGAAGATTACGAACGGCCGGACGGCAGCGAGAATCGAGGCCTAGGCGGTCCCTGAAGCGAATTTCGACCAAGGGTGATCGCACTGCGGGTGATCGCGGCCCGGATGCCGCGATCAGGCCGCGGCGCTGCCTGAATCGCACGGGATCACTTCTATATCGCCGGAAGCGGTCTTGCGGCACAGTCGTATTCTGGCCCACTGCGCGAGCCAGCGCTGCGCGCGCAGGCGGTTGGGCGCGATGCAGGTGACCAGGTTCCCCTGCCCACTGGCCGCATGCATGTTGGCGGTGATCAGCCACGCGGTTCCGCGCGGTTCGGCGCGCGCCACGATGTGGTCGTGCATGCGCAGATGGATGGTGTCCTTGCCGCTGGACCAGCTGAGGCCGACAGGCAGCGCGGGTGGGGGTATCTGGACAGCCATCAATACGTCTCACCTATCGAGCAGGGCCGAGATATAGGCGTACCGCAGTTACTCGGAAGTGAATCCGCAGCCCATGAATGTGCATGTTTTTCCGCAATCCCAAGCCTGGTCAATGGGTTCGGCTGCGCTTGCGCCACATCACCACCTGCCCCACCACGGCGGTCAGCAGGATCAGGCTGTTGGTGACGATGAAGACCCAGTTGTCCAGCATCGCGCTGTAGACGATGAACCCGACCGATGCCGCCATCTGCCCCGCGAACAACCAGGTGGACACCCCGCGCGCATCCGGATCCTTGGACTGCGTGTAAATCTGCCTGCTCAGCGTCGCCAGCAGGATCGCCGAAGCCAGCCATCCCACCAAGTCCGGACTCATCGCGGCCGCTCCGCCGCTGACGCCTGCAGCGCCGCGGCCAGGCCTGCATCGTCGTCGCCCAACTCCGCCCACGCCTGCGGCATGCCTTTGCGTCTTTCTTTCTCGATCTGATCGAACCGGTCCGGATCGACGGTCGACGTGGACGGGTTTGCGCCAATCGACGGTGCTCTCTGCAGCGGTTTTTCCAATCTGGTCACGGCCATTCCTAAGCGTGGATACGGCGTGCAGCATAGACAGCGATTCGTAATGGCGCGGTCGCGATGCGGCATCCCTTTCGGGTAAACGCCGCGCGAGAAATTACGCCCGCGTTTATCACGCAGGTGGAACGCTGCGCTCCCTAGCCTTCGCCCCATAGCACGCTCGTTACCGCACATGTCCATTATTGCATAGGAGGCCGCCATGTCCGCTTCACTCAAGCCACTGGACCAGCAGGTCGTGGTCATCACCGGCGCCAGCAGCGGCATCGGGCTGGCGACCGCGCTGGCGGCAGCCGAACGCGGCGCCAAGGTCGTGCTGGCGGCGCGTGATGGGGAGACGCTGCGCGCGATCGTCGACGAGATCGTCGAGGACGGCGGCGACGCGGTGCAGGTGGGCGCGGATGTCGCCGACCGCGTGGCGGTCGAAGAGATCGCGCGCGCCGCGATCCATCGCTATGGCCGCATCGATACATGGGTCAACAACGCCGGCGTGTCGATCTACGGCAAGATCGAGGAAATCGCCGACGCGGACCACCGGCGCCTGTTCGAAACCAATTTCTGGGGCGTGGTCAACGGCAGCTTGACGGCGCTTCCGTACCTGCGGCAGAGCGGCGGCGCGTTGATCAACGTCGGCAGCGAGGCATCCGACGCGGTAATACCGCTGCAGGGGATGTATTCGGCCAGCAAACACGCGGTCAAAGGCTTTACCGACGCGCTGCGGGTCGAGGTGGAACTCGTCGACAGGCAGCCGGTGTCCATCACCCTGCTCCAGCCGACCGCGGTGAACACGCCGCTTCCCGAACACGCGCGCAACTACATGCCGCTGGAGGCGAAGCTTCCGACGCCGCAGATCGACCCGACGAAGGTGGCATCGGCGATTCTCAGGGCCGCCACCGACGGCGGACGCGACGTCACCGTCGGTGCGATGTCCAAGATGGATACCTTCGTCTCCAAGTTATGGCCGTCGCTGGCGGACCGCATAAGCGCCAAGCAGGCCGAGCGCCAGCAGCGGTCGACGCCGCCGCAGGATGCCGACGGCAACCTCTACCGCTCGGGAGAAGGCGGCCGCATCCACGGCTCGCCTGAGGCCTGAACCCTCGGGCCATCGCACGACTGGACCATGCCGCCATGAGCCCTCCGCTTATCCGCGTCTTTCGTGCCGCATCCGCGGGTATGGACGAGGCAGCTGGCGGGCCGAAAGATTCGCAAGGCCGCAGAGAACCTTGAACTTCGGGCAAGTGATACCCCGGAACCCATCGACAGGAGATACCGATGAACAACCGCAACAACAACCGCGGCGACTCCGACCAACGCGACTGGGGCCATCGCTCTTCGGGCGAAACCCAGGGCGGGCGCGATACCTCGTTGCGCGGGTTTGGCGGCAATGGCTTCAGCTACGATTATGACGATCCCCCGCACAAGCGCGCCGGCCCGCGCACCGGCCAGAATGAAGCGCCGTACGCACCGGGGGAGTTCTACGGCAGCGAGCGGCACGGCGGCTCGCGCGACCCCAAGAGCATGTCGTCGGTCGGTTGGGGCGGCGAAGGCGGCGGCTTCAGCGGCGACCCGCGCCACTTCGGCGACGATCGTCCCGGCTACGGGCGCCGCCATGCGGGGGAACAGGCGGGCGGCGGCGTGCTGTCGGGAGTGCCGAACCACCGTGGCCGCGGTCCCAAGGGCTACCTGCGCAGCGATGAGCGCATCGCCGACGACGTGCACCATCGGCTGACCGACGATCACGACGTGGACGCCAGCGACATCACCGTGCTGGTGCAGAAGGGCGAGGTGACGCTCACTGGACACGTCGCAACACGCCGGATGAAACGCCGGGCCGAGGATATCGTCGCCGACTGCGGCGGCGTCCGCGACGTCCACAACCACCTGCGCATTGGCACGGCGGAAGAATCCGGGCGCCAGTAGCCAATCGATCGGGTTCGCCCAGGCCGCCGATTGCCCACTCCCGGGCCGCGAGAGGGCATCCGGGTCATCGTTCGCTTGCTGTTGCGTCTACTGATCGCAAGGACGGGCTGCTCGATCAGTGCCACATCCAGTGCCACATCGCGCTTCAGGTTTTCTCCCGCCTGTCACGCGAAAGGCCGGCTGAAAGTCGGCCACTGGCTCTAGTTTCTAGTTAGTGCAGATCGAATACATCGCGCCCCGCAGCCCACTGACTCTCATGACCTGCCATTTGGGGCATGCTCGAACTGCAGCTCAAAGTGTGAACCTGTCCCGAAAAAGAAAGGTCTTTGGACCCCGAAGCTGGGTTCTTTTCGCGGCGAATTTACTTATCCCACTGCATGATGCATCGCATCCTCGAACACCTTAGTGGATGTGCAGGCTTACTACCCACTCGCACATCGCCGTGCGGCAGGCCTGGTCCTGCACAAAATGTCTGGGGCGCGGCGCGGTGAAGTCGGGATCGCCAACTCCAAAGGAGCGCACGTCATGCAGTTGAACCTCGATTGTTCCCCGTCAGCCGGTGCCATCACCGGTAGGCTCGAACAACCCGAAGGTCCGTTTCCGACGCCCCGCCGCGAGCGGCTGTTGGGCCTGGATGCGGCGCTGGCCAGGGTCAGGGACCTGTTCTTCGTCACCTGCATGGGCTACCCCACCGATGAAGAACTCGAACGCAAGCTGCGCATGCAATGCATAGCCCTGGAGGCACGCATGAGCCCGCAGGACGCGCGGCGCTGGCGCGGGGAGCGCGACTGCATGCTGGCGCAGCTGGGCTTCCGCCCTCTGCAGAACTGAGAACCCACGTCGGCCAGGGCCACGCGCCCGGCTGGCGGGGACGTGGGGGAGTTCGCCGGATTTTCCATCACAGCTGCATGGCCGATGCGGCTGCAGCGAAACCGTCCATATCTAGAGCGGCTCGAAGCGCAGCGCCGTTCCACCGCGCCTTCGACGCACGAGCGTCATCTTCGCATTTGGTTCGTGAGCCGATCCAGTCCGCTCGCCCGGCCCGCACAGTCGGTCATTTCTGGCAATCGTTGTCTTCTCGCTAGTTACGGCGCCACTATCGGTAGCCGCTCCCGACATCAGCCGTATGCACGTGCTGTAAACCCTGCCAGACTGAGGATGAAACCCGCATTTTGCGCAGACACCACGTGCCGCGAACTTCCCACGAATCTATCCCGGCGAGCGATTTCGACGCCCATTTCGGGCTTCCGTTGACAGGCAACCTGTTGGTCGATCCTGACGGGCGGATACTTCGAGTCAACTCCACCCTTTGCCGGAGGCTGGGATTCAGCGACGCGGATCTGCAGGCGCGGAGGCTGGGCAGCCTGGTGCCGCCCGAATACCGCGAGCGTCTGGAAGAACTGCTGCAGGCGATCGGCAGCGGCGGCGTCCAGGAGTTTCCATTGGAGACGCAGCTCACCCATGCCAACGGCTCCACCCACTGGTTCTGCCTCTCGGCCGCGGCGGCACAGGCGGCCGACGGCGGCGCCCCGCGCATCGCGATGGCGCTGCTGGACATCGAGGACCGCAAGGTCAACGAAGACATCCTGCAGCGCAACCAGATTGTGCTGTCGGGCGAGCTGCACGCGATGGAGAGCCTGCACCAGCTCACCGTGGAGCTGCAGCAGATCGAGGATTTCGAGACGGCCCTGCACCACGTGCTCAGGGCGGTGGCGAGGTGGAACCGGACCGATAGCGCCAGCCTGCACCTGTACCGCGAAACCGGCCAAACCCTGGAGCTGGCGGCCGCCTGCGGCATCGACGACAATCTCCAGGCGCGCATGCGCACCCTGGACGCCGGCACCGAGTCCCCCCACGGCCTGTCCCTGGCGCTGGCGGTGCCGGTCGCGGTGGAAGACATCGCCAGCGACCCGCGCTTCCCCAGGCCGGCGCCGGCGGCCATGCGGCTTGGCTACCGGGCGATGCACGCCACGCCGCTGCTGGCGCGCAACGGCCGCGCGCTCGGCGTGCTGTGCACGTACTGGCCGGCACCGCATTCGGCGTCCGAACCGGCGCTGCGGCTGATGGACCTGTACGCGCGCCAGATCGCGCATCTGGTGGAGCGCAAGCAGGCCGAAGAGTCGCTGAGCGACAGCGAAGCCCGCTTCCGCGCGATGTTCAACTCCACCGCCGTGGGCATGGCTCAGATCGAGAACGGCACCGGCCGCTTCCTGGGCGTCAACGACACACTGGTGGCGATGAGCGGCTACAGGCGCGAGCAGCTGCTGCGGATGGACGTGATGGCGCTGACCCATCCCGACCATGTGGCCGTGACCCTGAAAGGATTCGAGGCCCTGCTGCGCGGCGAGATCGACCGCTACCAGGTGGAGAAACGCCTGCTGCGCGCGAACGGCGATGTCGCCTGGGTGCAGGTCACCATGAATGTGGTCGCCGACGCCGAGGGCCGGCCGATGTACACCGCGGCGGTGCTGCAGGACATTTCCGAACGCCAACAGATGGAGCAGGCGCTGCGCGCCAGCGAGCAGCGCTTCCGCACCATGGCCGACAACGTGCCGGTGCTGATCTGGGTCAGCGACCTCGAAGGCGGGCTGGACTTCGTCAACCAGCCCTACCTGGAGTTCTTCGGGCTGTCGCACGAACGGCTGCGCGACTTCGAGTGGCGCGGCGCGCTGCATCCGGACGATACCGACGAATACCTGGCGCGCCGCGCCGAAGCCGTGCGCCGGCGCGGCGCGTGGGAGGCGCAGGCGCGGGTGCGCCGCGCCGACGGGGCCTGGCGCTGGATCCAGTCGCGCGCCAATCCGATTCTCAACAGCGCCGGCAGCGTCATGGCCTACGTCGGCAGCAGCACCGACCTGACCGACCTGCTGGCGGCGCAGGCCGCGTTGATCGAAGGCGACCAGCGCAAGGACCAGTTCCTGGCCACGCTCGCCCACGAATTGCGAAATCCGCTGGCGCCGCTGAGCGCGTCGCTGGCGTCGCTGGCCCACCAGCCCGCCAGCGAGATCGACCGCGTGGTGCTGGGGCGCATGGAGCGCCAGGTCACGCATATGGTGCGGCTGGTGGACGACCTGATGGAGGTGTCGCGCATCACCCGCGGCACCATCGATCTGCGCAGGCGC
The DNA here is from genome assembly GCA_035296505.1 of Pseudoxanthomonas sp. Taxonomy (GTDB): domain Bacteria; phylum Pseudomonadota; class Gammaproteobacteria; order Xanthomonadales; family Xanthomonadaceae; genus Pseudoxanthomonas_A. Next base: position 1,753 of record DATHAV010000211.1, on the reverse strand, counting down.
AACGTCGAGATGGGCGAGGTGCTGCGCAACGCGATGGACACCAGCGGCCCGCTGATCGAGGCGGGGAGGCACCGGCTGGTCTACCGCCGCTGCAGCGAAGAATGCTGGGTGGAGGGCGATCCGGTGCGGCTGGCGCAGGTGTTCTCCAACCTGCTCAACAATGCCGCCCGGTACAGCCCGGTCGGCGGACCCATTGAAGTGGACATGCGCCACGCCGGCGACCGCGTGGAGGTGTCGGTACGCGACGAGGGCGTGGGCTTGCCCGCCGATCGCCTGGAGGACATCTTCGAGATGTTCACCCAGATCGACGGCGCCAGCGACCGCAGCCAGGGCGGCCTCGGTATCGGCCTGACCCTGGTGCGCAGCCTGATGGAACTGCACGGTGGCCAGGTGCGGGCCAGCAGCGACGGGCCGGGCCGGGGCAGCTGCTTCACCGCGGCTCTGCCGGCGATCCGGGAGACCGGCGTTGGCGAAACCGCACAGACAGCGTATCCGGCGCAGGTGCCGGGCCGGCGCATCCTGGTGGTGGACGACAACGTCGATGCCGCCGATTCGATCAGCGAATTCCTCAACCTGATCGGGCACCACGTCAGCGCGGTGTACGACGGCGCCGCGGCGCTGCCCGCTGCGGACACTTTTGCGCCGGAGCTGGTGTTGCTGGACTTGGGCATGCCGCGCATGGACGGCTACGAAACCTGTCGCCAGCTGCGCCTGCAGCCACGCGGACGGCAGATGCGGATAGTCGCGCTGACCGGCTGGGGGCAGTCGGCGGACCTGGCGCGCACCGCCGCCAGCGGCTTCGATTTCCATCTGGTCAAACCCGTCGATCTGAACGCGCTGGCGCGTCTGCTTTCTGGCGATCGGCTGCTCGAACGCGATAAGCAGTGAATGTGCCTTCACTTCCGTACTGCGCCCCGTGCGATAACACCGCCATGATCAGCGCGTCGCTACGGCAAGATTTTCGCCTACTTGAAACTCGTGCATAGCGGAAAGCACGGTCGTGCGAGGCGAAGCCGCGTGCGCGTTGCCTGCGCATTGGCAGTGCGGCCAGAACCCATATTGTGCCGACACTAGCCGAACATCGCCCCGCCGGCCCCTGGCATGGAAGTTGCGCCCATGGCGTATGGACGGCGGAATATTGCGGAGTAACGATGCGAACCGAGGCCTTGGCCAGGGTGCGTGGGCTACCATCTTTGGTCCAGAGCGTGCAGGCCGGACGTCCTTGAACCACGAGCGCAATCCAGACGCGAACGAACCCGGGGTGGCGCAGGACGCGGACAGTGCGTCGCCGCCCTCTAGGGAGTGTCTCCATCAGCTGGTGATCGTTGGCATCGGCGCCTCGACCGGCGGCCTCGAGGCGTTCCGCACCCTACTGCGGCACATGCCCGCCTGCGACGGCCTGGCCTTCGTGCTGGTCCAGCACCTGTCCCCGACCGTCCCCAGTCTTCTGGCCGAACTGCTGGCACCGGAAACCCCCATGCGCGTGTGCGAGGCCACCGACGGGATCAAGGTGGAAGGCGGCTGCGTGTACGTGATCACCCCCGACGCCACGCTGTCGCTGCAGGATGGCCACCTGCACGTGAGCCACCCGGCGCCGCCGCGTGCGCTGCGCTGGCCGATCGACACGCTCTTTTCCAGCCTGGCCCAGGAGCAGGGCCAATGCGCGGTGGCCGTGGTGCTGGCCGGCAACGGCAACGACGGCGCGCGCGGCCTGCAGGCGATCAAGGATTACGGCGGCCTGACCATCGCGCAG
>DATHAV010000210.1:0-7772 GCA_035296505.1 Pseudoxanthomonas sp. | reverse complement strand
TAACGAGGGATTTTTTTACAGGTGCTGTCGTTAATGTCTATTGTCACAGTTTATGTCGATGTCTTCCTCTTCTGAATCCAAAAATATGATATTTGGACATCCGAAGGAGGCGTATTCAAGCCCGAATAATACTGGGGGCTTGTTCCTGAAAAGTTTCCCTGTCCATTGCTCAGGGCGAGCAAATTCGTCTTCCTTGGGTATTTCAACGCTTAGTGAGGCTGGACTCAGGCTTTCGCCATCTTCGAACACTCTATCAACAAGAATTCCTCCATCTTTCTTATCGATCACCAATAAATGCCTATCCGTGACTGGGGCAGAGCCAATTCTTGTCAAATCCTGCAGGAGATACCGAAGTTCATTCGACTCGTACAAATACGTATCGCCTCTCGTTGCCCTTGCGTGCAGGTAGCGGGTTTCAGAGCTTATTCTTGCCGAAGGAAATTCATTTTGATCGATTATTTTCCAGACGATGGGTTTCATCTCTCCGTGCGTAAAAACATTCTCCTCGCCAATATGAACTAAAACATCGGTATAATAATTTTTACTGGCTCCTACAGCATCCTTGCTTATTTCGAGCCCGATCATGTAGTCGTGTTGATCGCATGGACACTCGTCTACACTTCTGTAGTCATTGAGGTAGGCAACGGCATTGAGGTCTTCCACAGGAAAGGACAGTAGGGCATCGGTGGAATAATCGTAAATGAATACATAGTCCGTTTCTTGAACTCCTGTCGCGGATAGCAGTCTTTTCCTGTATTCCGAATCCAATCTGAAGTATTGAAGCTCTTCTTTCTCCAAATCCTTGGGATCGGGTATTGCAAGCGAATTCGGGTCCTCACTCAACGGATAGTTGTCCGAAAGCGAGACAAAAGCAATTCTTTTGTCCATATTGTATTTCAGGTTATCTTCCAGATTCCGTAGCACATATAATTCCAAATCTCCAGCATTCGATTCCGTGGTTGAGCCAAGGGTAAACAACATTGAAAAGATTAGCCTCAACATCCTTCCTGGTTCTCCTGTTGATGGTTTTATTCTTGTGTCTGTAAAGACGCGCGTTGTTCCAGGCTTAGCCTCTAGTGCGCGCGCCGGCCACGGTGCGCTGCAGCCGATACGCGCACTGCCGGCCGCAGCCTGGGCCTATGGAGGCAATGCGGCCGGCGACCTACGGCACCCGCACGCTCGCATGCGGCCGGTTGTCCGCGCTGCCGCGCAGCTTGCGCGGCAGCGCGTTGTGGATGGCGGTGGCGGCGATCGCCGCCTGGCCGACCGCCACCGAGATCTGGTTGAGCGCGCTGACCACGTCGCCGATGGCGTAGAGGCCTTCCACCGAGGTCATCTGCCGGTCGTCGACGATGAGCGCTCCGCCCTCTTCGACCTCGGCGCCGAGCGCGGTCGCCAGGCCCGACTGCGGCCTGCTGCCGAGCACTGGATATATGGTGTCGAACGCCTTTTCCCCGCCGTGCGCGTCGATGAAGCGGCAGCGTTCCCCGTCGAAGCTCAGGTCGCGCGGCCGCGGCATCAGCGCGATCCCGAGCTCTTCGGCGGTGCGGCGAAGTTCCTCGTCGGGGGTTTCGTCGTCGCTGCTCACCAGCGTCACCGTCGCCGAATAGGTGCGCATGAAGCGGGCGTGGCCGAAGCCGGAGCGCAGCGGGCCGTACACGGCGAGGTCCACGTCGCTGGCTTCGAAGCCGTCGCAGATCGCGCACAGACGCATCGCCCCGCGCTCGACCGCGTCCTCGACCCAAGGCTTGTCCGGCAGCACGTCGAGGATGCCGGTCGCCAGCAGCACCATGCGGCCGTGGTGCGCGTCGCCCGAGCTGTCGGTGGCGCGGAAGCCGCCTTCGATGCGTTCCAGTGCGGTGATCTTGGTCTTGGTGACCGTGGTGCCGTACTCCATGGCCTGATCGCGCAGCCGCACCAGCAGTTCGTCGCCGGGCACGCCGTCGGGGAAGCCCGGACAGTTGTGGCTGCGCGGAATCCAGCGCGCGCGGCTGTCGCCGGCGTCGAGCACGGCGATGTCGCGGTGGAAGCGGCTGAGGTAGAGCGCCGCGGTCATGCCGCCGGGACCGGCGCCGATGACCAGGCAATCGTGGAAATGCGGTGCGTGCATAGGTCACGTTGGGAAGGGCTGGCACCGTCCATCGCAGGACAGGCGTGCCGGGGTACGTATCGTCACCCGGCGCGCGTCAGCATCGCGTGCACCGCGAGTCCGGCGGCGTTCCCCGCGCGTGCGGCGCTACTGCGGCGGCGCGATCGGCGCGGCGGCCTCGGCCGCGCGCCCGGTGAAGGCCGGCCCGCCGATATCGGCGCTGCCGTAGCCGCGGTCGACGTCCGCCCCGGTGGTCCACCAGCGGTGCGCGTCGATGCGCAGCGGGGCGCGCACGCGCTCGTGGAAACGGTCGGGCAACAGGTACGGCCCCACCCGGCGGTACGACAGGAAGGTGGTGTCCACGTGCGCGCCCTGGGTGGTCTCGAAGCCGTTGAGCGTCAGGTGCACGCGGAACAGCAGGTCGGTTTCGGGATCGATCCAGAGCACCACCTGGTCTTCGCGCGCCTCGCCGAAACCGGGACGGATCGTGGCCACCAGCCTCCGGTAGAGGCGCCCGCCTTCGCGCGCATCCTCGATCCGCGCCAGGCCGCTGGCACGCTCGCGGATGAAGGTCGGGCCGAAATGGAACAGGCGGAAGGCATCGTTGGTCATCGCGGTGGCGCGCAGCTTGACCGGGTCGGTCTCGCGCTGCCCGTTGTAGTGCACGCTCAGGCCCTGCGGCGTGCGCACGACCTGTTTGCTGCCCAGCGGGCCCCGGTGCTGGACGGCGTAGATGCCGTCGCGGGGGCGGTAGCGCTCCTGCGAGGTGATGCGGAAACCCGCGTCGGTGACCACCGGCTGGATGCGCTGGATAAGGGAGTACCAGCGGCCATCGGTCGACAGGTTGAGGTCGCCGGGATGTTCGCGCAGGTCGCCTCCGTGCGCCGCCAGCGTGCGTTCGAACACCTGGTCGGCGGACAGGCCATCGGCGTGGACGGCGGCGCCGGACGCGCCGGGGAACGAATTGCATGCGCCCAGCATGAGTGCCGCGCACAGCAGCAGGACGGTTCGAAAGGTCACGGCGAGCTCCGGTAAAGCGCGGCATCGCGCCTGGCGAGTCTAGCGGGGCGGACGGGTCCCGCATGGGCCGATGCCCTGGAATCCTATCGATATTCTCAATGAGGCGCCTGCGCCTGCGCGCGCCGTGCGGCGATATCGGCCTGGGTGACCGATTCGGCCCCGGGCGAGGACATCTGCTCCCCGATTCGCGCAGGGCTGGATGCGGAGGTTTGCGCGTCCTGCGCCGCGTCCGGCGCGCTGCGCGCCAGGTCCATGCGCAGGCGCGGCAGCGACTGCGGATGGCGCGCATTGAGGAAGTCGATCATGCGCTCGCGCACCGCGCAGCGCAGGTCGAACAGGTCGCCGGAGTTGCGCGCGCTCACCAGCAGCCGCACCTGCTGGGCGGTCTGGTCGGTCTCGGTGACCTGGGCCACGCACACGCGCCCGTCCCAGCGGTCGTCGCTCTCGCAGATGCGCTCGAGCTCGGCCCGCACCGCATCCATCGGCGTGCGGTAGTCCAGCCACAGGAAGGTGGCGCCGAGCAGCTCGGCCGAGGTATGCGTCCAGTTCTGGAACGGGTTCTCGATGAACCACTGCAGCGGCACGATCAGGCGGCGCTCGTCCCACACCCGCACCACCACGAACGCGCTGGTGATGGTTTCCACGCGTCCCCACTCGCCTTCGACGATGACCACGTCGTCCAGGCGGATCGGCTGGGTCAGCGCGATCTGCAGTCCGGCGATCAGGTTGCCGAACACCGGGCGCGCGGCGATGCCGGCGACCAGGCCGATCAGGCCGGCCGATGCCAGCAGCGTCGCACCGATCTGGCGGATCGCGGGAAACGTCATCAGGATCACTGCGGCGCCGATCAGCATCACCGCGCCCTTGACCACCCCGGCGATCACGCGGGTCTGGGTCTGGATGCGGCGTGCGGCCAGGTTGTCCGCCACTTCGATGGGATGCTCGCGCAGGATGCGCCCCTCGACCGCGGCCACCGCGCGCAGCGCAAGCCAAGTCAGGCACGCCAGGCCGCCGATGCCCAACGCATGCTGGATGCGCGCGATCCAGACCTCCTCCAGCGCCACCGTGCGCACCGCCATGCTCAGGAACAGCAGCGGCAGCGCCAGTGCCGCCGGCACCGCGATCACCTGCACCACCCGGGCGCGGGTATGGGTGGCGGCCTGCCTGCCGGCGCGCCGGGAGATGGCCATCAACACCTGCCGTACCGCCAGCCCCAGCACCACGGCCACCAGCAGCGGCCAGGCCGTCGCAATGACTTCGTTCCAGTGCGCGGAGTTCATGCCATCTGCCTTGTGGAAGCGGTGGCGATGATGGAGCAGCGTCCGTAAACGGTCGGTGGTCGCGCGGCGGGCGCCGCAAGTGGCCGCCGCAAGTGGGCGCTGCATCATCCGCGGTTTATGGCGCGGCGTGCATGGTGGCGATGTCATTCCGGAGCGATGCATGGATCCCTACAAGATTGCGCTGGTGCTGGTCGGCCTGACGCTGTTCGGCGCGGCGTGGACGCCGCACGTGCTCAAGCGCCATCCGATCACCTTCCCGATGCTCTACGTCGCGATCGGCGCCGTACTGTACGCGCTGCCGCTGCCGCTGCCGCCCGCCGACCCGCTGCGGTTCCCGGTGATCACCGAACGCCTCACCGAACTGGCGGTGCTGGTGGCGCTGGTGGGCGCGGGCCTGCGCATCGACACGCGCTTCGGCTGGCGCCGCTGGAACCTCACCTGGCGCCTGCTCGGCATCACCATGCCGCTGAGCATCCTCGGCGGCTTCCTGCTGGGCCATTACCTGCTCGGTTTCGGGATCGCCGGGGCCATGCTGCTGGGCGCGGTGCTGGCGCCGACCGACCCGGTGCTGGCCTCCGACGTGCAGGTCCATGCGCCGGGCGAGGGCGGCGAGGATCCGGTGCGCTTCGGGTTGACTTCCGAGGCCGGGCTCAACGACGGGCTCGCGTTTCCGTTCGTGTGGCTGGCGGTGGCGCTGGCGGTCGCCTTCGAAAGCGGCACCGGGGTCGACTGGGGCCGCTGGATCGCCCTGGACCTGCTGTGGCGAGTCGGCGGGGGCGTGCTGATCGGCGGATTGCTCGGCTACGGCCTGATGCACCTGATCTTCCGCGCCGAGCGCGACCCCACGCTGTCGCGCAGCAGCGACGGACTGACCGCGCTGGCGATCACGTTGATCGTGTACGGCGTGGCCGAGCTGTGCCGGAGCTACGGCTTCCTGGCGGTGTTCGTGGCCGCGGTGGTCATCCGCCAGCAGGAGCGCGAGCACGAATACCACACCGCGCTGAACCTGTTCGCCGAGCAATGCGAACGGCTGCTGATGGCGCTGCTGCTGGTGCTGTTCGGCGGTGCGCTGGCCGGCGGCATCCTCAGCGCGCTCAGCTGGGAAGAGATCGCCTTCGCGCTGATCTTCGTGCTGGCGGTCAGGCCGCTGGCGGGCTGGCTGGGCACGCTGGGCACCGGCCTGCACTCGCACGAGCGCTGGAGCGTCGCCATCTTCGGCGTGCGCGGCATCGGCTCGTTCTACTACCTCGCCTTCGCCATGAACCACGCGCAGTTCCCGCGCATCGAGGCGCTGTGGGCGATGGTGTGCCTGGTGGTGCTGCTGTCGATCCTGCTGCACGGCCTCACCGCCAAGCGTGCGATGCGCCTGCTGGACCTGCGGCGGGCCAAAGAGAAGACCAGCGCCTGATTCCCGAAAGCCGAAGGGCGAGACCGATCTTCGACCGGCGCGGCCGGTTCGCCCCGCGGGAACGGCGCCCTCGGCGCCGGTGTCGTGGGTGGAGGTGGTGATCGGCTACGTCGGCGCGGCGGCGACCAAGTCGGTGATGCTGCGCGTGCTGATCCTGCTCACCGCGCGCATCTTCGTGCCGTACGAAATCGCCCATCCGGTGTGGATGCTGTGCTTTCTGCTGCTGAGCGCGGCGACCTTCAGCCTGTTCGGTTTCATCATCGGCCTGCGGGCCGACGATTTTCAGAAACTGCAGGCGATCCCGCTGATGATCGTGACCCCGCTGACGTTCCTGGGCGGCGCGTTCTATTCGATCGGCATGCCGCCGCCGGTGTGGCAGAAGATCACCCTGTTCAACCCGGTCGTGTACCTGATCAGCGGCTTCCGCTGGAGCTTCTAAGGCGTGTCCGACGTCGACGTCGGCGTGAGCGTCGGTGCGATCCTGGTGTTCCTGGCGCTGTGCCTGGGCACGGTGCGGTGGATCTTCCGCAGCGGCTGGAAGATCAGGACCTGAGCCGTGTGGCGGCGACGCCACCTGGGCGCCGCCGCCGATCATTAAGGTTACTTCCGCTCCGGCACGGTCCAGCGGTAGATGGTGCTGGTGCCCACGGTCCGCGTCTGCTCCGGCTCCCAGTCGCCCATGCGGAAGGCGTGGCTGACGATCCGGGTGCCGGGCTCGAGTTCTGCCAGCAGCTTGGGACGCAGCTTCTCGTTGAGGCTGTCCAGCAGGTACAGGGTGACCACGGTGGCGTCGCTGAAGTCGGCCTCGAACAGGTCCTCCTGCTTGAACGTCACCAGCTTGGTCACGCCCGCCTTTTCGGCGTTGGCGTTGGCCTCGCGGATGCGCTCGGGATCGATGTCGATGCCGGTGCCGCGCACGTTGTGCTGCTTGGCGGCCGCGATCGGGATGCGGCCGTCGCCCGAACCCAGGTCGTAGAGCACGTCGCCCGGCTTGACCTCGGCCAGCTCGAGCATGGCCTGGACCACGGGTTCGGGCGTGGGCACGTAAATCACGTCCGGCGTGCGCGTCGGCTGCGCGGCGGGATCGGCCGGCGCGGTGCTGGCGGGGGAGGTCATGGCGGTCACCGGCTCGGCGGTGGCGATCGGCGCTTGCCCGGTCGCGGCGGCGGTGTCGGTGGGCGCGCCGGCGCTTTCGGCGCGCTCGGTGCAGCCGGTGAACAGGACGATGCTCAGGCACAGCGCAAGCGGGGTCAGCGAACGGGAGGTGCTCATGTCGGGGTTTCCTGGTGGGTGAGGGCGGGACGAAGCAGCAACAGCAGCACTCCGCCGACGGCCAGCACCGCGACGCCGACCAGCGCGCCGATTCCGGTGTAGGCCAGGCTGGAGTACAGCAGGTAGGCGCTGGTGGCGCAGAACAGCAGCGGCAGCAGCGGATACAGCGGGACGCGGAAGGCGCGCGGCGCCTGCGGGTCGCGCCGGCGCAGGACGAACAGCGAAAGGCCGACCAGCAGGAAGAACAGCCAGAACACCGGCGCGGTGTATTCGACCGCGGTGCGGAAGCCGTCGCGCGCCAGCGCGCCGAGGCCGACCAGCAGCAGCGCCAGCGCGCCCTGCACCAGCATCGCCGTGCGCGGCGAGCCGCTGCGCTGGTCCCAGCGCCCGATCCAGGCCAGCGCCGGAAAATCGCGCCCGGCCGCGTAGGCGCTGCGCGCGCCGGTGATCAGGGTGGCGTTGGCAGAGGTCAGGGCGGCGGCCACCACCAGCGCACTGATGGCGGCCGCACCGGGCGCGCCGAACACCGCCTGCATCGCGTCGGCGGCGACCGTTTCGGACCCGGCGATGCCGCCGAGGCCGAGCGCGCGCAGATAGGCCAGGTTGACCAGCAGGTAGAGCACCGCCACCGCGGCCAGGCTGCCGACCAGGATGCGCGGCATCACCCGGCGCGCGTTCTTGACTTCGGCGGTGACGTACACCG
>DATHAV010000209.1:0-4568 GCA_035296505.1 Pseudoxanthomonas sp. | reverse complement strand
AATCCAGGTAATGCAATTTCGCATGACCCACAGGAGCTACCCATGTCCAACGCCAACGATCCTTCCGAACGCATCACCCAGTGGCTCAGAGACGCGCACGCGATGGAGACCGAAGCCGAAACCATGCTCACCGCGATGGCGGGCCGCATCGAGAACTATCCGGAGCTGAAGCAGCGCATCGAGCAGCACATCCGCGAGACGCAGGGACAATCGCAGCGTATCGAAGCGCGGCTGCACGCGTTGGGCAGCAGCACTCCTACCGCCAAGAACATGGTGGCCGGAATGATGGCGAGTCTGCATGCCGTCGGCCAGTCCACGATGAGCGACGAGGTGCTCAAGGGCTTCGGCGTGAGCTATGCGTTCGAGCACATGGAAATCGGCGCGTACCGCAACCTGCTGTTCGCCGCCGAGGCGCTGGGCGACATGGAGACCGCGCAGCTGTGCCGCGACACCCTGCCCGAAGAACAGGCCATGGCCGACTGGCTGCTCGAACACCAGCACTCCCTGGTGCGGCAGTTCCTGGCGCTGGACATGACCGAAGGCGAATCGGCCAAGCGCTGAGTCTTCCGGTCCCATAGCCGGCTCGGCGTCTCGACGCCGAGCCAGGAGGAGTTGCATCCCATGTCACTGAGCCTCACCGATATCAAGGGCTGCCCGATCGACCGGCAGCGCTTCACTTGGCGCGACCTCGTGCAGCAGCCGATCAGCAAGCTGGACGACGATGCCTTCACCCGGATTCGCGTCATCCTGATGAACGGGATCGAGATCGAAGCGGTGCGCTTCCAGCACGCCGCCGCGCGCATGAACCGCGACCTGCGGGAGGCTCTAGCCAGGGTGCGCCGGGTCGAGCACCATCAGGCGACCACGATCAACTGGCTGATCGGCGCCGACCATTCGCCGCTGGAAACCACGATCGCCTATGAGCAGGTCGCCATCGAGGTGACTGCCGCAGTCGCGCAGCGCGAACCGGATCCCTACCTGGCGCAGGTCTACCGGTTCGGTCTGCTGGAGGATTTCGACCACCTGTACCGCTATTCGGCCATGCTCGACCGGCTGGAGGGCAAGGACGCGAACAACATCCTGCAGTGCTACACGGACATCCTGCCAGGACGCCCCACCGCGGCGGAACACCGCGCGCCGGAGGACGACCTGCGCACGCCGTTCGACGCCAATGCGGCCGATCCCCTGTCCAAGCTGCACGCGCTGACGATCATGGCGTCCGAGCAGCAGACCCACAACTACTATCTGAATATCGGGCCGCTGTTCAGCGATCCGGTGGCGCGCATGCTGTACGCGGAGATCGCCTCGATCGAGGAACAGCACGTCACCCAGTACGAGTCGATCGTCGATCCGGACCAGACATGGCTGGAACAGTGGCTAATGCATGAGCTGACTGAGGTCTACAACTACTACGGCTGCGTGCAGCAGGAGACCAACCCCCGCATCAAGGCGCTGTGGGAGCGCTTCCTCGACTACGAGATGGGGCAGCTCGCTCACGTCATGGAGCTGTTCAAGCAGCACACGCGCCGCGACCCCGCCGAACTGATCCCCGCGAGCCTGCCGGACCCCATCCCGTTCGCCAGCCAGCGCGATTTCGTGCGCCAGACCCTGCTGCAGGAAGTGGACCTGCGCGCCAACGGCGTGGACTTCGTCGACCTCAATGGCGAAAGCGCCGCCTCTCGGGCCTACCGCGAGTACCTCAACTCCGAAGGCTCGCCCACCGAGGCGGTCGCCGACCGCTACCAATGGCGCCCCGGCACCGAACTGAGCCGGCTCGCGCGCAAAGACGCGTAATCGCATCCTGGAGAACAACGTGGACAAAGACACCCGCCTGGGCGCCAACCGCACCGGCATGAAGGCTTCGCCGTTCGACAGCAGCGAGATGCTGGAGGCGCTTGACCTGCAGGTCGAGATACCGCAGCCGGACATCGACCTGGCCGCCCTGCGTACGGGCTATCGCGCCACCACCGGCACCGTGGGTTCGATGCCGCCTCCGACCAACATCAAAGGCATCTTCGGTGCCGTGACCCAGGCGCTTTCCGGCCACCGCATGCACGTGCTGCTGGACAAGCTGGGCGAACGCGCGGCGTACGAGCGCACCGGTACGCGGCTGTACGACGCCGCGATCATCCAGCTTTCCAATTCCACGCTGCCCGCCGACATGGACATGGCCGCACTCCAGCAAATCCGCGACGATGAAGCTGGCCACTTCAACATGCTGGCCGAAGCCATCGAGCAGCTGGGCGGCGATCCCACCGCGCAGACGCCGTGCGCGGATGTCACCGGCGTACAGGGCCTGGGCCTGATCCAGGCGATGGGAGACCCGCGCATCACCCCGCCGCAGGTACTGCAGATCCTGCTGTCGGCCGAAGTGGTGGACGTGGTGTCTTGGGAACTGCTGATCGAGCTTTGCGACGGATTCGGCCTCACCGAAATTTCCACCCGTTTCCAAGCCGCCCTGGATGCGGAGAACCGCCACCTGCTGACCGTGCGCGGCTGGTTGTCCGCTGCGCTGAGCGAATCGGGACTGGGCGAATCGGGCGAAGAGGCTCAGGCTTGAGTGGGGCTGCTGAGCACGGGCTAGATGTCGCTTAAGTGACGGTGCCGTCTACCGCAACCAGCAGTAGCGCCGAAATAAAAGCGCGTGGTCCTGTCCCCGCGCTTCATCGTATTGACGCAATCAGGAATTCTTTCGCCCGCATGTCTTGAGGAGACGCTCGATGAACATTGGATACTCCCTGGCCTAGGACCACGAGGGCAACTGCCACCGCATCCTGTTCCAGCATGAATTGCACAAAGGCGAGGCGAGGGCACCGGGGAGCGCTTTTCCGGACTTTCAGTCTGGAGAACGGGAGCCCAGTGCGGCGGCTCGATAAAGAGACCTTCCAGATCATCGGCACCGGCGCACTGGTGAATTTGGTCCGCAGCTGAGGACTGCGGCTGCGGCGACAGCGCGTCGTGTGGCCTCGGTGCCTCAAGCTGCGTTACGTGCCTGCAATACGTCGCGCAACGTTTCCTCCAGCCTCGGGTGCTGGAACACGAAGCCCTCCGCCTGCGCCTTGGCGGGCAGCACCCGCTGCCCGGTCAGCAGCAGGCCCGACATCTCGCCGAACATCAGCCTCAGGGCCAGCGCGGGGGTGGTCAGCTTCGCCGGCTTTCCCAGCACCTTGCCCAGCGCCTGCGCGAATTCGCGGTTGCGCGCCGGTTCGGGCGCGGTGCCGTTGTACGCGCCTTGTGCGGTTCCGGTTTCCAGCAACCACTGGACCAGGCGCGCCAGATCGCTGCGGTGCACCCAGCTCATCCACTGCTCGCCGCTGCCCATGGGTCCGCCCGCGCCGAGCTTGAACGGCGGTAGCATCTTCGCCAGCGCGCCGCCGTCATCGCCCAGGACCACGCCGATGCGCACTCGCGCCACGCGCACTCCCAATGCCTCGGCCTCCACCGCCGCCGCCTCCCAGTCGCGGCACAAGCGCGCGGCGAAGTCTTCGCCCGGCGGCGCATCTTCGCTCACGGGCGTGTCGTCGCGCGGGCCGTAGTAGCCGATCGCCGAACCCGACACCAGCACGCGCGGCCGCGCCGCCGGCGCCTGGCGGTCGAGCCACTGCAGCAGGTTCCGGGTGGTGCCGATGCGCGACTGCCGGAAAGCCTCCTTGCGTCTGTCGGTCCAGCGTCCCTCGGCGAGCGGTTCGCCCGCGAGGTTGACCACCGCGTCGATGCACTCGGCCTGGTCCAGGCGTTCGATCAGTCGCACGCCGGGCACCGCTTTGGCGGCGCATGCGGGATCGCGCGTGAGCACGGTGAGGCCGTAGCCGCAATCGCGCAAGAGCGGACACAGCGCGCGCCCGATGAAACCGGTGCCGCCGGTGATCAGTACATGCATGACGGGTCTCGCGTTCGGGTCGGTGCCCAGTGTGCCAGCACCCGCGTTCGCGAGGCGGCTGCGCACGCAGCTGCGGCTCGACTGGCCGTCCATACCGCGCCGTGCGAACCTCGCACCGACATTGACCGGCGGAGAGCACGCGATGGATTTGGGAATGATCGGTTTGGGCCGGATGGGCGCCAACATGGCCGAGCGCCTGGCGCGCGGCGGCCATCGCGCGGTCGGGTTCGACCTCATGCAGGCGGCGCGCGCGGCGGCGGCCGAGGCCGGCATCGAGCCGGTGGAATCGCTGCAGCGGATGGCGGCGGCGCTGCCGGTGCCCCGCGTGGCCTGGATGATGGTGCCGGCGGGGCCGATCGTGGACGACACGCTCGCGCAGCTGCTGCCCTATCTGGCGCCGGGCGACATCGTGGTCGACGGCGGCAACTCGTTCTACAAGGACAGCATGCGCCGGGCGTCGGCGCTGGCGGCGCACGGCGTGCGCCTGGTCGACTGCGGCACCAGCGGCGGCATCTGGGGCCTGGCCGAAGGCTATAGCCTGATGCTCGGCGGCGACGAGCAGGCGGTGGCGTCTCTCGCGCCGCTGCTGCGCACGCTGGCGCCCGCGCCCGACCGCGGCTGGGGCCGGGTCGGCCCCAGCGGCGCCGGCCACTTCAGCAAGATGGTCCACAACGGCATCGAGTACGCG
>DATHAV010000208.1:0-3531 GCA_035296505.1 Pseudoxanthomonas sp. | reverse complement strand
GTGGTGCGCGACATGTTCTACGACGGCAACGCCGCGCCCGAGCCGGGGGCCATCGTATGCCGCGTCGCGCCCTCGTTCCTGCGCTTCGGCAACTTCGAACTGCCGGCCTCGCGCGGCGACTACGGCCTGCTCCGGCAGCTGGCCGATTTCACCATCGAGCGCGACTTCCCGGAGCTGCGGGGCGATGGGGAAGCCCTGTACGCCGCCTGGTTCGCCAGCGTGTGCGAACGGAACGCGCTGATGGTCGCGCACTGGATGCGGGTCGGCTTCGTGCATGGCGTGATGAACACCGACAACATGTCCATCCTGGGGCTGACCATCGACTACGGGCCCTACGGGTGGATCGACGACTACGACCCGGACTGGACCCCCAATACCACCGATGCCCAGGGCCGGCGCTACCGCTTCGGCTGGCAGCCGCGGGTCGCCTACTGGAACCTGACGCGACTGGCCTCGGCGCTGTCGCCGCTGTTCGAGGCGGTGGAACCGCTGGAGCTGGGGCTGCAGCGCTACCGCGAGACCTTCGAGGCCGCCGACCGCGACAACATCGCGCGCAAGCTGGGCTTGGCGCAGTGCCGCGACCCGGACGTGGAATCGATGCAGTCGTTGCTCGAGCTGTTGCACCAGGGCGAAGTCGACATGAGCCTGTTCTTCCGCGGGCTGGCGGACGTGGACGTGTCCGCGCCTTCGCTGGAGCCGCTGGAGGACGCGTTCTACGACCCCGAAAAACGCGAGCGCGTCGGGCCGGCGCTGCTGGAATGGCTGCAGCGCCACTGCGCGCGGGCGGACGAGGACGGACTGCCGGCGGAGGTGCGGAAATCGCGGATGAATTCGGCCAACCCTCGCTTCGTGCTGCGCAACTACCTGGCCCAGCAGGCGATCGACCGCGCCCACGCGGGCGACGAGTCGGGCATCCTGGAGTTGCTCGAGGTGATGCGCCGTCCCTACGACGAACAGCCAGGGCGCGAGACGTTCGCGGCGCGCCGGCCCGACTGGGCGCGCAGCCGCGCCGGCTGTTCGATGCTGTCCTGCAGTTCCTGATCGCGGCGCACGCTTTTGGGCCGCTCGCGCAGAGGTGTCTTCAATCCATCGCAGGTGGCTGTAGCGGCACGCGTAACGGGCCGCCTGCCGGCTCAGGCCGCCTGCTCCATCGGCCGCGGCGCCCGGGCCCGGGTAGCGACGACCACTGTCGGTGGCGTCGCTGACGCCTGGCGCGACAGCACCGCTTCGGCCAGTGCGTCGCCACCCAGCTGCGAGGGATGGAAACCGGGGCGCAGGTAACTAGCCAAATGCGCGACGGTCTTTCGAAACATGCGATGCCCGCCGCCCAGGTGCGAGCGGAGCTGCGCCAGCGTTTTCCTGCGCCACAGGATGCCGTCCTGGGCCAGCAGCGCGACCGCCTGGCCGCCGATCAGCGCGTAGAACAGGCCGACGGTCATGGCGAAACCCAGCACCCGCACGCCATAGCTGGGCGCGATCGCCTGCAGCAGGTCGAAGGCGACGCGCCGGTGCTCGATCTCTTCGGCGAAGTGCCACTCCATCAGTTCCTTCACCGCCGGGTCGGCGTCCGCCAGGATGTCCTGCGACAGGAACTCGTAGCCCACGTAGGCGTTGATGTGCTCCACGCAGCTCACCAGCGAAGCCCGCAGCCACAGCGGTCCGATCTTCTCCATCACCCGGAATATCAGCCGGTCGGCGCATCTTTCGAAGCTGCGGAAGCGGTAGCCCTGGGCGTCGAGATTGTCCCAGTAGCGCGTGTGGGCCACGCCGTGCTGGGCCTCCTGGCGGATGAATTGGATGCAGCGCGCGCGCAGCACCGGGTCCCGCACGCGCGGCATGCACGCCTTGAGCGTGCGCACGTAGAAACCTTCGTTGGCCGGCACCAGGATGGTGTAGGCGTTGAGGATGGACGAGACCACCTCGTCGCCCGGCAGCCAGTGCTTGGGCGTGTCCAGCGGCATGGACGCCTCGAAGCGACGCGGGGTGATGGATTCGATCATGCGTCTGCTCCGCTCGCTGCGCCAGGGAAGAACGTAAAGACCTGCGGCCAGCCGCGCGCCGCATGCGCGGCAGCCATTGTTCTTTATACGGCCGTATCACTAAGAACGATGCTCCATCATAAGTAGTCAACCGATGAGGAACTTTGTAGCTGCCTGGGTCGCAGGCTTCCCATGGACAACGCATGTCCAGACCAATAGCGGCGCCAGTCCGAAGAACTTTTGTGGCATGCGAAGGCCGAAGATGGAGTGCGTGCGGTGCTGTCGAGGGAGCGAAGCCAGGCGAGACACCGTGTGCCCTCACCACGACGGCGTCGCCGCGGACGGCGCGAGGGTTAACCGCGCCTGTCGAAATATCGAAGGCAGCGGCGCCGTTAAAGCCTGCGCACGCGGAAGTTCCGGCCCTTGATCCTGCCGGCGCCGAGCCGCGCCAGGGCCTTGTCCACCTGGCCGCGCTGGACGGCCACATAAGAGCGGGTGGCGAAGATGTCGATTTTGCCGATCGCGGTGGCCGGAAGTCCCGCCTCGCCGGTCAGCGCGCCCAGGACATCGCCTGGGCGCAGCTTGTCGCTGCGGCCGGCGTCGATGCGAAGAGTGGCCATGGCCGCGGCCGGCGCACTGCGCGCAGCGGGCGCATCCGGAACGCCTCGCTGCCACTGCAGGGGCGAACCCTGCCGGCGTTCCAGCTCATGCGCGCGGGCGATCTCCCGCGGAGCGCACAGGCTCAGCACCCGGCCGCCGCGCCCGGCGCGCCCGGTGCGGCCGATGCGGTGCAGGTAAACGTCGGGATCGGTGGGCAGCTCGTAGTTGACCACGGTCGCCAGATCGTCGATGTCCAGCCCCCGGGCGGCCACGTCGCTGGCCACCAGCACGTCGCAGCTGCGGTTGGCGAACCGCACCAGCACCTCGTCGCGGTCACGCTGCTCCATGTCGCCGTGCAGCGCCAGCGCGGAAAAGCCGAAATGCTGCAGCGACTGCGCCACGTCGTCCACCTCGCGCCGCGTGTTGCAGAACACGACGCAGGACTCGGGACGCCGCTCGGACAGCAGGCCCGCCAGCGCGGTCTGCTTGCGCGTCAGCTCCACTTCGTAGAACCGCTGCTCGATCGCGGGCTGGTCGGCCACGCCTTGGGCGGTGACCTCCAGCGCATCGCGCATGCTGCTGCGCCCGATCGCGCGGATCGACTCGGGAAAGGTCGCCGAGAACAGCAGGCTCTGCCGTTCCTTCGGCGTCTTGCCGACGATCTCCGCAATCGGTTCTTCGAACCCCATGTCCAGCATCCTGTCGGCCTCGTCCAGCACCAGCGTGCGCACGCCGCCGAGGTGCAGTGCCTTCTTGCGCAGCAGCTCCTGGATCCGGCCCGGCGTTCCGACCACCACGTGGGGGTCGTGACCCAGCGACGCCAGCTGCGGGCCCAGCGGCATGCCGCCGGTCAGCACCAAGACCGTGAGGTTGGGAATCCCGGTGGCGAGCTTGCGCAGCTGGCGCGCGACCTGGTCGGCGAGTTCCCGCGTCGGGCACAGCACCAGCGCCT
>DATHAV010000207.1:0-1520 GCA_035296505.1 Pseudoxanthomonas sp. | reverse complement strand
GGAAGCCGAGGCGTTCCTGGCCACGATGAAGGCGATGCGGCTGCCGGACGGGGGTGAGCGGGTGGTGCGGCATGGGCTGGGGCCGGAGCGCCTGATGCAGACCGGGATCGGCCCGGTGCCGGTGCGCCGGGTGAAGCTGCGCGACCGCGGCGCCTCGGAGGGCGAGCGCATCCGCTTCACTTCGGCGATCCTGCCGCGCTGGGCGCGACGGACGCCGAGCCTGGATGCCCTGTTGCCGGTGCTCTACCTGCGTGGGGTCTCGATGGGCGCCTTCCAGGAGGCCCTGGCAGCCCTGCTGGGCAAGGAGGCGCCGAACCTGTCGCCGGCGGCGATCGCGCGGTTGCGGGACACTTGGCAGGCGGACTACGCGCGCTGGCAGCGGCGCGACCTGTCGGCGCGGCATTATGTCTATCTCTGGGCTGACGGCATTTACCTGCAGGCGCGGATGGAGCCGCAGGCCGAGTGCATGCTGGTACTGATCGGCGCGACGCCGGAGGGCAAGAAGGAGCTGGTTGGCTTCCAGGTCGGGGCGCGTGAGAGCGCGCAGAGCTGGCACGAGCTGCTGGCCGGGCTCAAGGGGCGTGGGCCTGGCGATCGCGCCGCAGTTGGCCACCGGCGATGGCAGCCTGGGCTTCTGGAAGGTGCTCGAGGAGGTCTTCCCGACCACTCGGCATCAGCGCTGCTGGGTGCACAAGACGGTCAATGTCTTGGACAAGCTGCCGAAATCCGTTCAGCCCGCGGCGAAGCAGGACCTACGCGAGATTTGGCAGGCGCCCGATCGCGCCACCGCAGAGGCGGCGATCAGCACCTTTGCTGAGAAATACGCGGCCAAGTACGGGAAGGCGGTCACCTGCCTGACCAAGGACCGCGACGCCCTGCTCACCTTCTACGACCTCCCGGCGGAGCACTGGGACCACCTGCGAACCTCGAACCCCATCGAGAGCGTGTTCGCCACAGTCCGGCACCGGACGGTCCGGAGCAAAGGCGCGCTATCGCAGGACACCGCCCGCCTGATGGTCTTCAAGCTCGTCATGGCGGCTGCCAGGACGTGGCGCCGACTGAAAGGCGAGAACCAGTTGCCGAAGGTCGTCCAAGGTGTCAGGTTCCGCAACGGCGTCGAGGTCAAGGAGACGCCAGCACAGACCGCCGCCTGATCAGCTGGCCGTCACCCAATTTCCCGCATAGCTCCCCAGCGCGCAGGGGCAGGCGATGATCAGCACCGTCACCGCCGCGACCAGGGCATAGGCCAAGCGCGGTTCCGGTCCCCACACCGCCCAAGCCACGAAGGCCAGCGCCGCTGTCCCGACCACCGCAGGCACGAACCACCCGGCGACTTGGTCGGCCAGCCGTTGGATGGGCGCCCGGCTGCGCTGCGCCCCCGCCACCATGCGCACGATCTGCGCCAGCACGGTGTCTTGGCCGACGCGGTCGGCTCGCATGACGAAGGCGCCTTGGCCGTTCAGCGTGCCGCCGACGACCTTGGCGCCCGGGGCCTTCTGCACCGGCACCGGCTCGCCGGT
>DATHAV010000206.1:0-1893 GCA_035296505.1 Pseudoxanthomonas sp. | reverse complement strand
GTGGTGGGACTTCCGTACCGGCTTCACGCTGCTGCGCTGGGCCTTCTTCGGCGGCCTGACGGCGGCGGCGCTGGCCCTGATCGCGCTGCTGATCCCGCGCACGCGCCGAGGCAACGCGGTGCCGCTGGCACTGGCGCTGGCGATCGGGCTGGGCGTGGCGTATCCGCCGCTGCAGGGCATGCGCACCGCGCGCACGCTGCCGCCGATCCACGACATCACCACCGACACCGCGCGGCCGCCGGGGTTCGTGGCGATCCTGCCGCTGCGCGCCGATGCACCCAATCCCTCCGGCCATCCGGGCGAAAACGCCGCCGCGCAGCAGCGCAACGCCTATCCCGACCTGCAGCCTCTGCGCCTGGACGTGGAGCCGGCCGAGGCGTTCGAACGCGCGCTGCGGGCGGCGCGGGAAATGGGCTGGGAAATCGTCGCCAGCGACCCCGCCTCCGGCCGCATCGAGGCCACCGACACCACGTTCTGGTTCGGGTTCAAGGACGACGTGGTGGTGCGGGTGGCCGCCGATGGCGGCGGCAGCCGGATCGACGTGCGCTCGGTGTCGCGCGTGGGCAAGAGCGACGTCGGCACCAACGCCAAGCGCATCCGCGCCTACCTTGCCGCGATCGCGGGTTGAACGCCGCGCCCAGCCTGCGGCCACCCGGAGCGGAGCGGTCCGGGGAGGAGCGGCGCGGGCGTCCGCGTCGCCGAGGCCGTTGGCCCACAACGGATCCGCCTTCGGAGGGCGGACTGCGCGCCGAAGGCCGATGCGGTTGACGGCGCCGACCACGCCCGCGTCCTATCATCCGGCGCATCGGTGGCCCTTCTCA
This sequence comes from Pseudoxanthomonas sp., assembly GCA_035296505.1. Taxonomy (GTDB): domain Bacteria; phylum Pseudomonadota; class Gammaproteobacteria; order Xanthomonadales; family Xanthomonadaceae; genus Pseudoxanthomonas_A. Next base: position 1,072 of record DATHAV010000206.1, on the reverse strand, counting down.
CTTTGCCGCCGCCGGCAGGAGACACAGCGGTCTTGATCGAGAAGCTGAAAAGCGATTCGCAGCTGCGACTGATCACGCTGCTCGGCCTGACCACGGCGTTCACGGTGGCGCTGTTCTCCGTCTACCGCCTCTGGCGCGGGGAATGGCTGGCGGTGGCGGCCGACCTGGGCGTGGTCGCCCTGCTCGTATCGCCCGTGGTCTACGCGCTGCGCACCGGCAACACCCGCGGGTCCGGCCTGTTCATGTGCGCGGCCAACTCCGCGGCCTGCTGGCTGTGCTGCTGGGTGATCGGTCCAACCGCCTCGCAGTGGCTGTATCTGGTCCTGATGACCAACTTCTTCATCGCCACGCCGCTGCCGGCGCTGATCGCCAACGTGCTGCTGACCATCGCGCTGCTGCTGATGCCGCACCTGTTCGGATCGGGCCTGCAGAGGGTGGCGGTGGCGGTGACCGCCGTGCTGGTGACGCTGTTCGCGTACCTGTTCGCGATCCGCGTGCGCAAGGACCGCGACCGGCTGGAACTGGCGGCGTCCCTGGACGCGCTGACCGGCGTGCCCAACCGCAGGACCATGGAGCACGCGCTGACCGCGGCGGTCGAGCGGCAGCGCAGGGGCGAGGGCCGCTATGGCCTGGTGATCATGGATCTGGACCATTTCAAGGAGGTCAACGACACCTACGGGCATTCGGCCGGCGATTCGGCGATCGCCGACCTGGCGGCGATCCTGAAGTTCGAGATGCGCCGCAACGATGAGGTGTTCCGCTTCGGCGGCGAGGAGTTCGTGGTCCTGGTGGCGGTGGAAAACCGCGACGAGCTCCAGGCCGTGGCCGAGCGCCTGCGGCTGGCGGTGCGCGGCGCGCTGCGCGGGCCGGGCGGGCGCATCACCGTGTCGCTGGGGGCCGCGCTGCTGGGCGAGGAGGATCGCTGGCAGGAGTGGTTCCTGCGGGCCGACGAGGCGCTGTACCGGGCCAAGAACAACGGCCGCGACAGCTGCGCGGTGTCCGAGGCTTAAGGCTGCGGTAGCGGTGCGCAAGATCATCCACATCGACATGGACGCGTTCTATGCTTCGGTCG
>DATHAV010000205.1:0-3919 GCA_035296505.1 Pseudoxanthomonas sp. | reverse complement strand
CGAGATGATGGAACTGCTTCCGCCCGACGTGCTGTCGCGTCCCGCCGGGACGGCCGAATAACCGCCCGAACCCAGCACGTGCCATCCTAGAAAACGATCGCAGAGAACTCCCATGCTCCGACAATCGATAGGCAGTGCCCTCGTCCTGCTCGCGGCCATGCTGCTGGCGGGCTGTTTTCCCGCCGGCGACGCCAGCGCTCCGATCCCGCACGCGCTGGTACCGGCGAAGGTGCAGGCGACCCGGCTGGTCGTGGTGTTGCCCGGCCGCGCCGACGACCTGGCCGCGATGCAGCGCAGCGGCATGGCCAAGGCCGTGCAGTCGGCGTGGCCAGACGCGGACGTGATCCTCACCGGACTGGCCCTGAACCACTACATGCAGGGCCGCGCGCCGCAGCGGCTGCACGAAGAAATAGTGGTCCCGGCGCGTCGTCATGGCTACCGCGAAGTGTGGCTGGCGGGCGCCTCGATGGGTGGCATGGGCACGCTGATGTACGACCAGGCGTATCCCGGCGAAATGGACGGACTGCTGCTGTTGGCGCCCTACCTGGGCGAAGAGCCGCTGCTTCGGGAAATCGCCGACGCCGGCGGCATCGCCGCATGGAACGCGGGACCTCCGCGGGCGATGAACGCCGACAACTTCCAGCACGAGCTCTGGCGGCACATCCAGGGCTGGGCGAATCAGCCCGAGAAGAGCGCCGACGTGTGGCTGGCCTACGGCGACCGCGACCGCCTGCGCAAGGCGATGCCGCTGCTGGCGCCGGCACTGCGCGCGGACCAGGTGCTGGAGCGCAAGGGCGGCCACGACTGGAACCTGTGGTCGGCCGTCACCGCGGAGATCCTGGCGTCGGTCGAACGCCGGCGAAAGGATCCGGAAACTCAGCGCAGCTCCGTCCCGTGACTTCCCGCTAACCAAGAATGCGGCTTGGCGCAGTCATCCGGACCCACTGCGCGATCGCCTCGGCCAGGACGCTTCAGCCCAGCGCGCGCTCGATGTCGCCGGCGATCGACTGCGGCTTGTCGGTAGGCGCGTAGCGCTCGATCGCCTGCCCGTCGCGGCCGACCAGGAACTTGGTGAAGTTCCACTTGATCGCGTCGAATCCCAGCAGTCCGCCCTTCTGCGCCTTGAGCCACTTCCACAGCGGGTGCGCGCCCTCTCCGTTGACCTCCACCTTGGCGAACATCGGGAAGCTCACGCCGTAGGTCAGCGAGCAGAAGTTCTTGATCTCGGCTTCGTCTCCCGGCTCCTGGTTGCCGAACTGGTCGCAGGGAAAACCCAGCACCACCAGGCCTCGCTCACGGTACTCCTGCCACAGCTTTTCCAGGCCGGCGTACTGCGGCGTGAACCCGCACTTGGATGCGACATTGACGATCAACAGCGCCTTGCCGCGGTAGTCGGACAAGGGCACGGTCTTGCCGTCGATATCGACGGCCTCGAAATCATGGACGGTCGTCATGGCGCTCTCCTGTTGGCGCGCCATGAGACACCGCAACGGCGACGCTGGCAAGCCTCGGCACATTCGCCGGATCGACACTGCAGCTTCCAAAGCCGACCAATCGGTTGGCGACCGCCGCAGCGTCGATAGGGATGTTATCGCGCTGAACGAGGCTGCGCTTTTCTTAGCTCCGCCAACGGGTTGATGCATCCAGCGTTTCGTTGATCTCGGGTAGCAGGGGTCGTCCGGTTGATCACCGGCGACTTTTTGGCTATCGGCCTTGTCGACCGCGGAAGTCGCGGCCCGCCAGCAGCAGATCGATGCGAACCTGTACAGCCCGGTCGCCTCGGCCGAATACCCCTCTTCCGCGGCCTTGCGGCTGCGGTTCCATGCCTTTTGTCACGGGTCGGTCGGGACGGCTTCGGTTAGCCTTTAAGTCCTGCCTGGTAAGGAATCGCCGAATGACCACCCGCCTCGCCCTGGCGCTTGCCGCCGCACTTGGACTCGCCATGCCCGCTTACGCCCAGTCGGCCGCGCCGGCCTCCTCCGAAGCCGCCAAGCCGGCCAATCCGTTCATCTTCGCCGAGAGCCCGCTGCCGCTGCACTACCCGCAGTTCGACAGAATCAAGGACAGCGACTTCGCGCCGGCCTTCGACCACGGTATGGCGCAGCAGCTGAGGGAAGTCGAGGCGATCGCCAACAGCCGCGAGCCGGCCACGTTCGAAAACACCATCGTGGCGCTGGAGAAGAGCGGCCGCGTGCTCAGCCGCGCGAAGACGGTGTTTTACGGCCTGGTCAGCGCGGACACCAATCCGGCGCGCGAGAAACTGCAGGGCGACTATGCGGCCAGGTTCGCCGCCCATAGCGACGCGATATCGTTGAATTCGGCCTTGTTCGCGCGGATCAAGTCGCTCTACGACCAGCGCCAGTCCCTGGGCCTGGACGCGGAGGGCGTGCGCCTGATCGAGCGCTACCACACCGACTTCGTCCGCGCCGGCGCCAACCTGCCCGAAGCCGACAAGACCAGGCTCAAGCAGATGAATGCGGAGTTGGCGGGCTTGGGCACCAAGTTCACCCAGAACGTGCTGGGCGGAGTCAACGCGTCGGCCCTGGTGGTCGACGACGTCAAGCAGCTCGATGGCCTGACCGAGGCGCAGATCACCGCGGCGGCCGAGGCGGCGGAAAAGCGCGGCCTGAAGGGCAAGTACGTCATCGCCCTGCTCAACACCACGGGCCAGCCGCCGGAATCGCAGCTCATCGATCGCGCCACGCGCCAACGCCTGCATGAAGCCTCGATCGCTCGCGGCAGCAACGGCGGCGAGTTCGACAACCGTGAAGTCGTCTCCAGGATCATGAAGCTGCGCGCCGATCGGGCCAAGCTGCTGGGCTACCCCAACCACGCGGCCTACGTACTCGAAGACGAGACCGCCAAGACCCCGCAGGCGGTCAACGACATGCTCGGCAAGCTGGCGCCGGCCGCGGTGGCCAACGCCAAGCGCGAGGCGGCCGATCTGCAGGCCATGATCGACAAGGAAGGCGGCGGCTTCCAACTCGCGCCCTGGGACTGGGCGTTCTACTCCGAGAAAGTGCGCCAGGCCAGGTACGAGTTCGACGAGTCGCAGCTCAAGCCGTATTTCGAACTGAACAACGTGCTCGAAAACGGCGTGTTCTACGCCGCCAACCAGCTGTACGGCCTGACCTTCAAGAAGCGCACCGACCTGCCGCTCTACAACCCGGACATCGCCACGTACGACGTGTTCGATGCGGACGGCAAGCAGCTGGCGATCTTCATCGCCGACATGTACGCGCGCCCGTCCAAGCGCGGCGGCGCGTGGATGAACTCCTACGTGTCGCAGTCCGGCCTGACCGGATTCAAGCCGGTGGTCGCCAACCACCTCAACATCACCAAGCCGGGTGCGGGCCAGCCGACCCTGCTGACCTGGGACGAAGTGACCACCGCGTTCCACGAATTCGGCCACGCGCTGCACGGGATGTTCTCGAACGTGCAATACCCCTACTTCACCGGCACCAGGGTGCCGCGTGATTTCGTCGAATATCCCTCGCAGGTCAACGAGATGTGGGCGGATTGGCCATCGGTGCTGAAGAACTACGCCAAGCACTACCAAACCGGCGAGCCCATGCCGCAGGCGCTGCTGGACAAGGTGATCGCGGCATCCAAGTTCAACCAGGGCTTCGCCACCACCGAGTACCTGGGGGCGGCGATGCTGGACCAGCGCTGGCACCAGATCACGTCCGACCAGGTGCCCGGCGCCGACGGAGTGCTGGCGTTCGAAGCCAAGGCGTTGGCCGCCGATTGGCTGAATTACGAGCCGGTGCCGCCGCGCTACCGGACCACCTACTTCAGCCACATCATGGGCGGCTATTCGGCCGGCTACTACGCCTACATCTGGTCGGAGGTGCTCGACGCCAACAGCGTGGAATGGTTCCAGAACAACGGCGGCCTGACCCGCGCCAACGGCGATCAT
>DATHAV010000204.1:0-3011 GCA_035296505.1 Pseudoxanthomonas sp. | reverse complement strand
GCCGGCGCAGGTCGATCGCCGCCACGCCGGCCAGCAGGCCTGGAGCCGCGAAGCCGATCAGGTTGAACGCCAGCGCGCGCGGAATGCCCTTCGCACCCAGCACCGACACCGGATGCATGAGCTGCGAGAACCCGTCGAGCGCGGCTCCGAACCCCAGGAGTGCGCTCGCCCACAGCGCCAGCGCGGCGGTGCCGGCGAAGGGCATCGTGGGGCTTAGAGCGACTAACAAAACTACACCAGTAACCTAATGCAGATAACACTGCATGCAAGCGACAGTAGCGCCAGATGGGTATCGATGCTGCGCTCGAATCGAATGCGCAACTTACCCATGCCAGCAAACCATGCATGGGTCCGCTCGACAACCCAACGATGTCGGCCTAACCGATGATTGTGCTCGACGCCCTTGCGAGCAATCCGCGGGATGATGCCGCGTCGTCTCAGATGGTCCCGGCAGCGGTTCATGTCGTAGGCCTTGTCGGCATGCAGCTTGTCCGGCCACCGCTGCGGTCGTCCTGGTTTGCCGGCGATCGAGGGTAATGCATCGACCAGCACCTCCAATGCCATCGAATCATGCCGGTTGGCACCCGTCACACAACACGCCAGAGGAATCCCGTTGCGGTCGGTGATCAGATGCCGTTTGCTGCCGAGTTTGCCGCGATCGGTCGGGTTCGGACCGGTGTGTGGCCCCCCGGGGAGCGGCCACGCTGGCCGCATCCAGGCTCGCTCGGCTGAAGTCTAGTTTTCCGGCTTGACGCAAGTCGGCCAGCAATACCCGATGCAGGCGATGCCAAACACCCGCCGCTTGCCAGTGGCGCAAACGCCGCCAGCAGGTCATGCCGCTGCCGTAACCCAAGCCCTGGGGCAGGTCTTCCCAACCGATGCCGGTGCGCAAGACGTAAAGAATGCCGTTGAGGGCCTGCTGATCGCTGACGCGCGGCCTGCCGCCTTTGGGCGAAGGCTTCGCTTCCGGCAACAGGAGTTCAATGCGCTTCCAAAGCGCCGTACCGATCTCTTTGCGTCGTGCCATGATGCCATTTTGGCATCGCAGCACCTGAGGTCAAGGGGTTTTGTTAGCCTCTCTTAATCGTTTTCTTGCCGACAACTTTGGCGCTGGATTGTCTACTCACGGTTCATCTAACTCTGTTTTCGGGCTTTACAGAACTTTAGAGTTTGTCCCTGCCGAGCTTTCAAAAGCATCTACTGCAGGCATGGAACGCTGCTCCACTGTCATTGAAGCCTTTCATGCCATAAGTAGTCGAAAGGTCACTCCGATTGGTCGCCTTGCCATGGTCAATAGTGAAGGAATCCCACGTACAGAATCATTCGAGTGGGGCAACGCATTTCGTCTGTTTATCGGGAGCGATTCTCTAAGTCGGATTGGTTTCTGGAATTGCCGACTTCTAGGTAATATCTGGTTCGATACGACAAATGCACTGATATTAGACCCTGCCTACTTTAATGATGACGAGTTGGTTGCTGAATTAGGGCAATACTTGAACAAGCACAATTTTCTTGGCGGTTCAGGCAGTGCGTATCAGGTACAGATACATAGTGCTAGCGAGTCAATTGATGTTCTAGCTGTAATTAAGGAAAAATTAGCTGCGCACACCTACAACGCTATTGCTGTCGGTAAAAATGCCAATGCTCAAGTCGTTCCAAGCAAGCAAGCGCTTGAACAGCGGACCTACAAGAGCGAGGCAGATTTCGAGGTCATTAAGTTCACTAAAGATGATACCATGATAGTCGCAGCCGAGCCGGCACATTTCATCTATCTACCACCGCAACGTAGGGCAATCGCTCAAGGCCAGTGGGTAGTCGAATTGAATATTGACCGTGGGGCTGTAGTAGATAAGAAAGGTTTTGGGCACTGATCGGCGTTCGGCGTGTCTATGCCACCGCCTGATTCGGGCGCGTGGCGAGCCCGCACCGCCAGCGGCTACTTCCTTGTTGTCAGGCGACCACGGGCTAGGCCAGCGGCTCGTCCGACAGGTAGGTGTAGCCGGTGAGCCCCGCCTCCAGGGCGTCGTTCAGCGCCTGCGCCTCGGCGGGCGACAGGTTCGCCTGGGCCACGCGCTGCGCGTAGGTGGCGCGCAGGTCGCCGAGCGCATAGCCCACGTAGTCCAGCATCACGTCGGTGGTGTCGCCCCGGCGCTGCTGCACCAGCGCGTAGTCGGCGCCGTGGGTGGTGACCTCGACCGCGTCGGTGTCGCCGAACAGGTTGTGGATGTCGCCCAGGATCTCCTGGTAGGCGCCGACCAGGAAGAAGCCCAGCCGGTAGCTTTCGCCCGGCCTCAGCGCGTGCAGCGGAAGCGAGGAGTCCAGCCCCTCGTTCTCCACGTACGTCTTGACCATGCCGTCCGAATCGCAGGTCATGTCGGCGATCACGCCGCGGCGCGCCGGCGCCTCGTCCAGGCGCTCGATCGGCACGATCGGGAACACCTGGTCGATCGCCCACACGTCGGGAATCGATTCGAACACGCTGAAGTTGACGAAGTACTTGTCGACCAGGCGCTCGTTCAACTCGTCCAGCAGTTCGCGGTGGCTGCGCTCGTCGCCGCTCAGCCGCGCCCGCACGGCGTGGGCGATGGCATAGAACAGGTCGTCGATGCGCGCCCGCTGGGCCAGGTCGATCTGGCCGAGCGCGTACAGCGACAGGCCTTCGCCGTGGTGGTGCTGGGCATCGTGGAACAGCTCCACCGCCGGGCGCGAGTCGAGTTCGCCGTGAAGCTCGCGCAGGTGGCGGATCACCGCCGGCTCGTCGTCGTGCGGCGGAGGCACGCGGCCTTCGGGCGCCCGCTCCACTTCGGACACGTTGGCCACCAGCACCGCATGGTGCGCGGTCATCGCGCGGCCGCACTCGGTGACGATGCGCGGTGGCGCCAGGCCGTTGGCCTCGCACGCCTCGGCCAGCGGCTGCACGATGTTGGACGCGTACTGGCCCAGCCCGTAGTTGATCGAACAGTAGCTGCGCGAGCGCGTGCCTTCGTAATCGATGCCCAGGCCGCCGCCGA
>DATHAV010000203.1:0-4745 GCA_035296505.1 Pseudoxanthomonas sp. | reverse complement strand
GCGCGCGTGCCCAGCGCGCTGCGGTCCAGCACGGCAATGGACTTGCTCGCCCGCGGCATCTTGTCCAGCAGCGCCTGCAGCGAGCGGCGCGGGGTGAGCCAATCGTCGCGCAGCAGTACCGCATCGATCTCGGCCTCGACGCTCGCCAGCGCCTGCTCCAGGTCCACGTCCAGGCCCGCCGCGGCATAGCGGTTGCTGAGGCCCACGCGCGCCCAGTCGCGCATCAGCGTGCGCGCCTCGTTGCCGGCGAAACCCAGCCTGCGCCCGTGCAGCAGGCCGCGCCGGTCGGCCAGCCACGGCACGAACTGGAACGCCAGCGGGAACAGGTAGCGCTTGGGGGCCGGAAACGTGCGCCAGTACGGCGAGCCGCTGGCGACCAGCCACAGCCGCGCGAACGCCCGCGGGTGCAGGCCCAGATAGCAGGCGGCGAACTGCGCGCCGATGCTGTGCCCGCCGATGATCGCGCGCTCAGTGCCGCAATGGTCGGCCATCGCGGCGTGGCTGCGCGGCAGGTCCTGGCACAGGATCTCGCGATAGCCCCAATCGCACGCGCGGCTCGCGCGCAGGCTGCTGCTGCCGAGGCCGCGCCATTCGTGCAGGAACACCGCGACATCGCGCGCGGCCAGCGCCTCGGCCAGCGGCTGGTAGTGCCGGGCGGGCACGCCGAGGGCCGGCAGCCACAAAAGCACGGCACTGGGAGGAGCGTCCGGAATGGTGGCGATCAGCTGCCAGCGGTGGCCATCGGCCGCCGCCACCGGAATTTCCGTGCGACGGCTCACCGCGCGGGCGCCGCGCCGGCGTGATCCAGCACCACCACGTCGCTTCGTCCGGGCCGGTAGCCGGCCTGCAGCGCGCGGTGCACGTAATCCGAAGCCTCGGCGCAGGCGGTTTCGAGGTCGCGGCCCAGGCACAGGTTTGCGGCAATGGCGGACGCCAGCGTGCAGCCGGTGCCGTGCGCCTGCAGCAGCAGGCGCGGATGGACTATCAGCCGCAGGCCGTGCGCGTCGGCGAACACGTCGGTGATGCCGCCGTCGCCCGGCAGGTGCCCGCCCTTCAGCAGCACCGCCCGCGCGCCGAGCCGCAGCAGCGCATCGGCGGCCGAGCGCATCGCCATGACGTCGTCGATGCCGCGCCCCAGCAGCAGCTCGGCTTCGGGCAGGTTGGGGGTAACGATCGAGGCCAGCGGCAGCAGGCGCGCCTTCAGCGCATCCAGGGCGTTGTCCTGCAGCAGCTTGGCGCCGCTGGTGGCCACCATCACCGGGTCCAGCACCAGGTGCGGAGGGCGCCGCGCGAGCAGCGTATCGGCCACGGTGCCGATCACCTGCGCATCGGCCAGCATGCCCAGCTTGACCACGCCGATGCGGAAGTCGTCGAAACAGGCGTCCATCTGCGCCTGCAGGAACGCCACCGGCGGCACGTGCACCGCGGTCACGCCGCCGGTGTGCTGCGCGGTCAGCGCGGCGATCGCCGAAAGGCCGTGCACGCCGTGGGCCGCAAAGGTCTTGAGATCGGCCTGGATGCCGGCACCGCCGCCGGAATCGGATCCGGCGATGGTGAGGGCGCTGAGGGGTCTGGTGTCGTTGGGCATGTGCAGGACTGTTTGGAAGCGGTGGAGCCCGCGGCGCGTTCGCCTGCTAAGGATGTCGCCAGGAGAGCACCGCCCGCAGCGCCGGATCGCGGCCGGGCAGGCTCTACAGGACCTCGGACGCGTAGTCGGCCAGGCGCGAACGCTCGCCGCGGCGCAGGGTGATGTGCGCGCTGTGCGCCCAGTTCTTGAACCGGTCCACCGCATAGGTCAGGCCCGAGGTGGTCTCGGTCAGGTAGGGCGTATCGATCTGCTCGACATTGCCCAGGCATACGATCTTGGTGCCCGGACCGGCGCGGGTGATCAGGGTCTTCATCTGCTTGGGCGTGAGGTTCTGGGCTTCGTCCAGGATCAGGTAGCGGCTCAGGAACGTGCGGCCGCGCATGAAGTTCATCGAGCGGATCTTGATGCGGCTGGCCAGCAGGTCGTTGGTGGCCGCCCGGCCCCAGGCGCCGCCTTCCTGGTTGTGGGTCAGCACTTCGAGGTTGTCGGTCAGCGCGCCCATCCACGGCGTCATCTTTTCCTCCTCGGTACCCGGCAGGAAGCCGATGTCTTCGCCCACGCTGACCGTGGCGCGGGTCATGATGATCTCGCGGTAGCGCTGCTGGTCCATGGTCTGGGCCAGTCCCGCGGCCAGCGCCAGCAGGGTCTTGCCGGTGCCGGCGGTGCCGAGCAGGCTGACGAAATCGATCTCCGGGTCCATCAGCGCGTTGAGCGCGAAATTCTGCTCGCGGTTGCGCGCGGTGATGCCCCAGACCGCGTGCTGGCTGCTGCGGAAATCGTCCACCAGCGCCAGGGTAGCCTTGCCGTCGCTGGCGACCTTGGCGACCCGGAACTCCACTTCATCTTCGCCCGGCAGGTACAGGAACTGGTTGGGATACCAGTCCTCCTCCTTGGCCAGCTGCACCTCGTAGCTGCTGCGCCCGGCCTTGTCGCTCCAGGAGCGCAGGTCCTTCTCGTGGCGGTCCCAGAAATCCACCGGCAGCTCGGTGGCGCCGGTGTAGAGCAGGCTGAAGTCGTCGAGCGCCCGGTCGTTTTCGTAGTCGGCGGCCACCAGGCCGCTGATCGACGCCTTGATCCGCAGGTTGATGTCCTTGGACACCAGGATCACCGGCGTGTGCGGGTTCTCTTCGCGCAGCTCCAGCACCGAGGCCAGGATCTTGTTGTCGGGCGCCACGCTGCCGAAGGTGCGGCCGGGTTCGGTCGGGCGGGTCTGGAAGTACAGCTTGCCGATCTGGCTCTGGTTCTTGAGCTGGAGGCCCTGCGGATGGCTCAGGGTGATCCCGGCTTCGATATGGTCGGCGCCGGCGCCTTCGATCAGTTCGTTGAGGAAACGGCTGACTTGGCGCGCGTTGCGGCTGACCTCGGTCATGCCCTTCTTCGCGTTGTCCAGCTCCTCGATCACCTGCATCGGCAGGAACACCGCGTGCTCCTCGAACTTGAACAGCGCGGTGGGGTCGTGCATCAGCACGTTGGTGTCCAGCACATAGATGCGCTTGGTGTGGGTCATTCAGACAGCCTCGTGGAGGAAGAGGTGCGGATGGAAGACATGCGCCGCACCACGGAAGCGAACGCCGCGCGCGCAGCGTAGGCGGCGAACGATGATCGCGGAGAAACGACGGGCACTAGGCCTGCGCGGCCTTCAGCGCCTGCAGCACCGCCTCGGCATGGCCAGGGACCTTGACCCCGCGCCACTCGGCGGCGACGCGGCCATCGGGGGAAACGAGGAACGTGCTGCGCTCGATGCCCAGCACCTTGCGTCCGTACATGTTCTTCTCCTTGATCACGCCGAATGCCCGGCACAAGGCTTCGTCGGCATCGCTGACCAGCGGGAACCCGAACCCCTGCTTGGCGCAGAAGCTGTCGTGCGACTTCACCGAATCGCGCGAAACCCCCAGGATTGCGGCGTCCAGCTTGCCGAACTTCGGCAGCAGCGCGTTGAAGTCCAGCCCTTCGGTGGTGCAGCCGGGAGTGCTGTCCTTGGGGTAGAAGTACAGCACCAGCCATCGGCCGGCGTAGTCGGCGAGCGTGGCGCTTCCGCCGCCAGACAGGGCCAGCGGACGCTTCAGCGTGGTCTCGCTCAGCAAGGTCGCGTCGATGGTCATGGGCTTTAGAACTTCATCGGATCCATGATCGCGTCCAGGTTCAGGTGGTCGCAGAATTCCAGGAAGTCGTCGCGCAGCGCGGCGATGTGCATGTTGGCGGGCACGCCGATGGTGACCTGGGCGGAAAACATCTCCGCGCCGGTCTGCATCGCCCGGTAGCGGGTGCTCTGCAGGTTCTCGATGGTGATGCCCTGGCGGTCGAAGAAATCGGCCAGCTGGAACAGGATTCCCGGCTTGTCGGCCGCCACCACCTCGACGATGTACGGCAGCAGGTTGGACTGCACCGCCTTGGGACCCGTGCGGTACCAGACCAGTTTCAGCGCCTCCTCGCGCTCGAGCCGCGTGAGCATCGCTTCGAGCTTGGCCACCGCGTCCCAGGAGCCCGTCGCCAGCGCGGTCACCGATACGTCGCGGCCGACCGTGGACAGGCGCGCATCGACCAGATTGCAGCCGCTGTCGGCGATCCGGCGGGTCACCGACAGCAGCGGGGACTCCGGATGCGTCGTATAGGCGTTGATCAGAAGGTGGTTTTCGTTCGGCGAAGGCCGGGCGTTGGGATCGGTCAAAGGGGCTTCCGGCATCGCGGGGTTCTGTTGGGGGAGTGGGAGCGGGCGACGCCGACAGATGCCGGCGCGCATGGGGAGCAAGAGTGAGGGCGGCTGTGCCGTTACGCAACCTCGTCGACGCGTGGCCGTGCGCCAGGCATGGACGGACCGGCCGCACGGGTTCGCGCTTGGCGCAAGAGACCACAGGGGCGAAGCCGTCGTCGCGGCCGGTCTGCGGAATTTCTGAACGGCGTGCGGCCCAGCGGCCGGGTCCGGCGCCGGCAGACTTGCCGCTGCTTTCCGGCGGCAAGTAACATCGCAGCCTTCGCGGCGCGCCTGCGCCCGGTTCATGAAGGCAACAGCTTGTCCCTTTCCGGCAGCATCACCGCACTGGCTACGCCGTTCATGGAGGATGGAGCGCTGGACATGGACGCCTGGCGTCGCCTGCTGGCCCGGCAGCTCGAAGGCGGCACCCAAGGCGTCGTGGTCGCCGGCTCCACCGGTGAAGCC
>DATHAV010000202.1:0-3368 GCA_035296505.1 Pseudoxanthomonas sp. | reverse complement strand
GGCGCACGACCTGCACCAGCAGCACTGCGGCCAGGGCCAGCGCCACGGCGGTGGCCGCCCACAGGCGCTGTTCCCAGCTGGCGGCCTCGGTTTCGGCCAGGCGGCGCGCGTTCTCCAGCGAAAGCCGTTCGATTTCGCGGTCCTTGCGCTCCGCCAGGAACTTCTCCTGGGCCTCGGCGATGGCCTGGGTCCGCTCCTGCGCGGCAGCTTCCTGGCGCAGCGCGATGAGCTCATGCAAGGTCCGCAGCGCCTCCGCCGGCCGGCCGTTGCGTTCGAACAGGTCGGCGAGCGCCTCGAGGGCGTCGATGCGGATGCTGCGCGCGTCCACCTGCTCCAGCAGCTCTATGCCGGCGCGATAGCCGGCGATGCTTTCCTCCAGCTGCCCGAGCCCGTCCAGCGCCATGGCCTTGTTCAACATCGCCATTGCCAGCATGCGCGGCTGCTTGAGCGCGGTGGCCAGCTCGATCGCCTCGTCGGACAGCGGAATCGCCTTGCCGAACTGCCGCTGCGACAGGTGGTAGTCGGCCAGGCTGATCAACGGCGCGAGTTCCTGCTCCCGCATTCCAAGCTCGCGAACCAGCTTCAGCTGCTCGGTCACGAACACGAACTGCTGCTGGCGATTGCCGGCCAGCGAGTGCAGCCACGCCTGGTTGCCGCGCGTGTGCGCCATCAGGTAGCGGAAGCCGATCCGCTCGGAAAGCGCATAGGCTTCGTCCGCGAACATCATCGCGTGTTCCAGGTCGCCGCGCGCCGCGTTCGCCAGCGCCAGCAGGACCAGCGCGCGCGCCTGCTCGGCGGTCCAGCCCAGCTCGGCCGCGAGCCCGACCGACCTGAGCCCGTGTTCGACTGCCGTTGCGTAGTTGCCCGCGGTGAAGTGGCCCAGGCTCTTGGCGAATTCCATCTGCTGCAGCTGGCCGGGATCGTCCGGCGCGGCCGCCGCCTCCAATCGCTCGAGCGCGGCCAGCGACTCCGCCGAATTCTGGCTCTTGGCCGAGCGCAGCAGATGCACGACCAGGGCCGAGTGCGCGCAGCGTGTGCAGCCGGCATCCCTGGACAGCCGTTCCAGTGCGGCCTGTGCGGCCGCGGCTCTTTCCAGCCGTTCGGCCGACAGGTTCGCCGAGGCCAGGGCGACCTGGTAGTTGCGCCGCAGCTCGCTGTCGTCGCTCGCTTCGACCTCGGCGCGTACCGCCTCGAGCGCATCACTAGCGGCCTGGGGCGTGTCGAAGCCCTTCTGGCGCTGGGCTTGAATCAGCGTCGCCGCCGCACCCGAGGCCATCGCGGCCTGCGGCACGATCGTAAGGATGAGCAGCAGGGCGAAATAAGCGGTCAGGACACGCATGAGGTCCTATCGGCGACCTCGCCGACAACTTGAGAAAAGTACGACGCGCGGCGGTCACCTGCCCTACGATCGGCCCGCGGGCGCGCAGGATCCACCCGGTTCACCAAACCCAGCCGCGCCAGCGCATGCCAATACGCATTCCTTACCGTTCGTTCGTCCTACTCAGCCGGCTTGGGCGCACCGAGGCCCTTGCTGTACATCCCCGAGCGGTCGAAGCAGCAAGCCCGCCGCTTGCCCGAAGCCAGCATATCGCACGCGGTGGCGACGCGTCGCTCGCGGGTTTGGGCCTTCTTGCCGGAGGTGATCCAGTGGATCCAGTCGCGTCGCGCGACGGGGGTGAGGCTGGACCACTGTGCGCGTGCCGCAGGTGCCTCGGCGAGCGCCTTGCGCAGATCCAGGGGCACCCGCGGCTCCGGTTCACTGGAAACAGGCGCGATCTCCAGCACGACACCGTCACCGACGCTGGCGCCGGCCGCCGCGCGCAGGTCGGCGCTCACCTTGAGCCAGTGGCTGCCCTGCCCGTCCGGTTCCAGCGTCGCTCGGAACGATCGGTTCCCGAAGGTGCCCTCGACCGTGATCGTGCTCCGGGTCGGCAGCTTCGCGCTGGCACTGGCGGGCAGGACCAGGAAGGTCCATGAAGCGTTCTTCGGCGTCGCCGGCCGCAGCAGCGTGGACTCGAAGCGGATCTTGCCGGTGGACGTGGCCATGGCAAAACGTTAGCAGAGCGGATGGCCGCTGCCGCATTCGGGTAGAGGCGCAGCGAAAACATTCCGACCTCAGAACGCGGATGCGACTCGCGGTCCATCTGCCGGCACAAAAGTGCGATTGATTTACCCGGACGGGTAGCGTGAAAGCCTGTTAACCCACAATGCGCGATGCTGCAATGCATCAAAGCACGTCGAGCCATCATGAAATCGCCTCTGAACTTGCTCGGCCGCCGGACCCCCCAGTCCCCACAAAAGACCGGCGTGCAGACGGCCGACCATATCGCTCGCGCGCTGTCGGCGGCCGGGCTGGACCGCGCGGGCGGTGGCGCCCTGCGCCACACGATCGACCGGGCGCTCGCCGACGCTGGACTGCTGCGCGACGACGCCAGCGCACCGGCCCACCCGGCCTCCAGCCCGTACCAGCCCGCAGCACAGCGTGCGGTCGCGCCACAGACGCCAGGTCGCGGCCAAATCCTGCACGCGAGCTACGCCAACGTTCACGGCCGTCGCGACTATCGGCTCTACCTCCCGGCCGACTATCGGGCCGACGGCGAGCCGCAGCCTCTGATCATGATGCTCCACGGCTGCACGCAGTCGGCCGAGGACTTCGCAATCGGCACCGGCATGAACGCGCTCGCGGACCGGCACGGCTTCCTCGTCGCCTACCCGCAACAGACCGCCCAGGCCAACCAGGCGAAATGCTGGAACTGGTTCCGCCCGGAAGACCAGCAGGGCGATGCGGGCGAGCCGGCGATCCTGGCGGGGATCGCACGGCAAGCGGCCCGGGACCACCGCGTCGACCTGGACAGGATCTTCGTGGCCGGCCTCTCCGCCGGCGCCGCCATGGCGGTCGTCCTGGGGCGCACGCGACCGGACCTCGTGCGCGCGATCGGCGTGCACTCCGGCCTGCCTTACGCCAGCGCCGCCGATGTGCCCTCCGCCTTTGCCGCCATGCAGGGGCGCGGCAGTGCGCCGCCGCGCGCGTCCACCGCAACCCCGCTGCCGGTGCCGATGATCCTGTTCCACGGCGATGAAGACCGGACCGTCGCCCCTAGCAATGCCGATGCGCTGACCGCGGCGAGCGTGCGCCCGGGGCTGCGCGTGACCGTCGAAACCGGCCGCGCTGCGGGCGGCAAGACCTATGCGCGCGAGCTGGCGGTCGATCAAGCCGGCACACGATGGCTCGAGCGCTGGACCGTTCACGGTGCCGGACACGCCTGGAGCGGCGGGGATCCGGCAGGTTCGTATACGGAGCCGGCAGGACCCGACGCTTCGGCCGCGATGGTGGAGTTCTTCCTGCGGCAGAGGTGACGGAAGGTGCC
>DATHAV010000201.1:0-5175 GCA_035296505.1 Pseudoxanthomonas sp. | reverse complement strand
ACCTTGATCCGGCGGAAGAACACCGAGGCCTTCTGGCCGATGGTGACCACGTCGATGCCGGCACCCTTGTCCTGCCACTGGCGCACTTCGCCCAGCGTCTTGCGGAACAGGTTGTTGTTGAGGCCGCCGGCCAGGCCGCGGTCGGAGGACACGACGATGTAGCCGACGCGCTTGACCTCTTGGCGCTCGACCAGGAACGGGTGGCGGTACTCGGAATTGGCCAGCGCCAGGTGGCCGATCACCTGCTTCATGGCGCGCGCGTACGGGCGCGAGGACTTCATCCGGTCCTGCGCCTTGCGGATCTTGGAGGCCGAGACCATTTCCAGCGCGCGGGTCACCTTGCGGGTGTTCTGCACGCTCTTGATCTTGGTTTTGATTTCCCTGCCGCTTGCCATTCGTGTTTCCTGCATGGGGTGGGCCAAGGCCCACCTTATGAAATCACCAGCTGCCGGTCCGCTTGAAATCGGCGATGCCGGCCTTGAACGCGCCTTCGATCTCGTCGTTCCAGTCGCCGCTGGCGTTGATCCTGTTCATCAGCTCGCCGGAAGTGTTGGCGAAATGCGCGTGCAGGCCGGATTCGAACGCGCCGATCTTGTTCACCGGCACGTCGTCCAGGTAGCCCTCGTTGACCGCGTAGATCGACAGCGCCTGGTCGGCGATGGCCATCGGCTTGTACTGGCCCTGCTTCATCAGCTCGGTCACGCGCTGGCCGCGCTCGAGCTGCTTGCGGGTGGCTTCGTCCAGGTCCGAGGCGAACTGCGCGAACGCCGCCAGCTCGCGGTACTGGGCCAGCGCGATGCGGATGCCGCCGGAAAGCTTCTTGATGATCTTGGTCTGCGCGGCGCCGCCGACGCGCGACACCGAGATGCCGGCGTTCACGGCCGGGCGGATGCCGGCGTTGAACAGGTCGGTCTCGAGGAAGATCTGGCCGTCGGTGATCGAGATCACGTTGGTCGGCACGAACGCGGAGACGTCGCCGGCCTGGGTCTCGATCAGCGGCAGCGCGGTCAGCGAGCCGGTCCTGCCCTTCACTTCGCCGTTGGTGAACTTCTCCACGTACTCCTCGGACACGCGCGCGGCGCGCTCCAGCAGGCGGCTGTGCAGGTAGAACACGTCGCCGGGGTAGGCTTCGCGGCCCGGCGGACGCTTGAGCAGCAGCGAGATCTGGCGATAGGCCACCGCCTGCTTGGACAGATCGTCGTACACGATCAGCGCGTCTTCGCCGCGGTCCATGAAGTATTCGCCCATGGTGCAGCCGGAGTAGGCGCTGATGTACTGCATCGCCGCCGACTCCGACGCGGTGGCGGCCACCACGATGGTGTTGGCCAGCGCGCCGTTCTCTTCCAGCCTGCGGACCACGTTGGCGATCGAGGAGGCCTTCTGGCCGATCGCGACGTACACGCAGCGGATACCGGCGTTCTTCTGGTTGATGATGGCGTCGATGGCCAGCGCGGTCTTGCCGGTCTGGCGGTCGCCGATGATCAGCTCGCGCTGGCCGCGGCCGATCGGGATCATGGCGTCGACGGTCTTGTACCCGGTCTGCACCGGCTGCGACACCGACTTGCGCCAGATCACGCCCGGGGCCACGCGCTCCACCGGCGCGGTCATGCTGGCCTCGATCGGGCCCTTGCCGTCGATCGGCTCGCCCAGCGCATTGACCACGCGGCCCAGCAGCCCGGGGCCGACCGGCACTTCGAGGATGCGGCCGGTGGTCTTGGCCACGTCGCCTTCGCGCAGGTTCTGATAGTCGCCCAGGACCACGGCGCCGACCGAGTCGCGCTCCAGGTTCAGGGCCAGGGCGAAGGTTGACACGCCGTTTTGAGAGCCGGGCAGCTCGACCATCTCGCCCTGCATCACGTCGGCCAGGCCGAAGATGCGCACGATGCCGTCGGAAACGCTGGTCACGGTGCCTTCGTTGCGGGCCTCCGCGGCCAGCTTGACCTTCTCGATTCGGGTCTTGATCAGTTCGCTGATTTCGGAGGGGTTGAGCGTGGTAGCCATCGGTGAGTCCTATGTGCCAGGGTGAGCCCGGCGATTCGAATGGGTGCGGGGATTACTGCGCCAGCGCGGCCTGCAGGCGCGCGAGCTTGCCCTTCAGCGAGCCGTCGATCACGACATCGCCGGCGTCGATCACCGCGCCGCCGATCAGCGAGGCATCGACCGCGGTGTCCAGTTCGACCTCGCGGCCGAAGCGGCGCTTCAGCGCCGCCTTGATCGTGTCCAGCTCGCCGGCCGGCAGTTCGATGGCCGACGTCACCGTCGCCTTGACCACGCGCTCGGCTTCGGCGCGCAGTTCTTCGTACAGCCCCGCGATCTCCGGCAGCTGCTGCAGGCGGCGATTTTCCGCCAGCAGCGCCAGAAAGCGGCTGAACGACTCGCCTGCGCCGTCGATCGCCAGCAGCGCCACCGCGTCGGACTGGGCCAGCTGCGGGTGCATCAGCAACGAGGCGGCGCGCGGATCGGCGGCCACGCCGGCCGCGAAGCCCAGCGCGTTGGACCATTGCGCTAATGCGCCTTCCTCGCGCGCGACCGAGAACGCCGCGCGGGCATAGGGACGGGCGAGGGTGAGGGCCTGGCTCATGGGTCGGCGGCTTCCATTAGATTTCCGCCGCCAGCTCGTCGAGCAGCGCCTTATGGGCGTCGGCGTCGATCTCGCGACGCAGCAGCTTCTCGGCGCCGCTCACCGCCAGGAGCGATACCTGCCTGCGCAGGTCCTCGCGAGCACGGGTGCCGGCCGCTTCGATCTCGGCCAGTCCCAGCGCCTTCTGGCGGTTGGCTTCGGCGATGGCCTCGTTCCTGGCGGCCTCGACGATCTGGTTGGCGCGGCTGTGGGCCTGGTCGATGATCTCGTTGGCTTTTACGCGTGCTTCCTTCAGCGCGTCGTTGACCTTTTCCTGGGCCTGCGCGAGGTCCTTCTGGCTGCGATCGGCCGCGGCCAGGCCTTCGGCGATCTTCTGCTGACGCTCCTCGATCGCCTTGAGCAGCGGCGGCCATACGTAGGCCGCGATCAGCCAGATCAGCGCGGCGAAGGCGAGCGCCTGCGCGACCAGGGTGAGGTTGATGTTCATAGCTGTGCCTGTCGTGGTTGTCGGAACGCGCGTGGCGTGCCTGCCTCTACCCGTGGCGCGGAGGGCGGACCGGCCGCGCCACGATGCGCGACTGGATCAGGCGCCGCCCTGGGTCATCAGCGGGCCGAGGAACGGGCTGGCGAACGCGAACAGCAGGCCGACGGCGACCGAGATGATGAACGCGGCATCGATCAGGCCGGCGGTGATGAACATCCGCACCTGGAGGACCGGGATCAGCTCCGGCTGGCGCGCGGCCGATTCGAGGAACTTGCCGGCCATCATGGCCAGGCCGAGACCGGCGCCGAGCGCGGCCAGGCCGATCATGATGCCGATGGCCAGGACGGTAGAGGCCTGGACCTGGGCGAGTGCGGTGGTGAGCATTTCCATGGTTTTCTCCGGAACGAATGGTGTGGGGTTGGTGGATGGTGGAACGGGATCGATATGGCGCGCCGTCTCAGTGGCTGTCTTCGGCCAGGCTGAGGTAGACGATCGACAGCATCATGAAGATGAAGGCCTGCAGCGGAATCACCAGGATGTGGAAAATCATCCAGCCGAACCCGAACGCGGCGCCGCCGAGCACGCCAAGCAGGCCGGCGCCGCCCAGCACCCAGATCAGCAGGAACACGATCTCGCCGCCGAACATGTTGCCGAACAGCCGCATCGCCAGCGAGATCGGCTTGGACACCCATTCGACGATGTTGAGGATCAGGTTGAACGGCATCATCCACTTGCCGAAGGGCGCGGTGAGAAACTCCCTGCCGAAGCCGAAGAGGCCCTTGGAGCGCAGCGCGAACACCAGCATTAGGATGAACACGCTGATCGACATGCCGAGCGTGGCGTTGACGTCGGCGGTGGGAACGGGCTTCCAGTAATCGACCCCCACCCACGACAGCGGGATCGCGAAGAAATCCGCCGGGATGAACTTCAGCATGTTCATCAGCAGGATCCAGAAGAACAGCGTGATGGCGATCGGCGTCACCAGCTTGCTGCGTCCGTGGTAGGTGTCGCGCGCCTGGCGGTCGACGAACTCGAGCAGGATCTCGACGAAGGCCTGCCATTTACCGGGCACCCCGGCCGTGGCCCTGCGCGTCCCCAGCCAGAACAGCAGGGTGACCAGCAGGCCCATCGCGATCGAACTCACCAGCGTGTCGACGTTCAATGTCATGAACGCACCTTCGCCTGCATCCGCGGTCAGGTTCTGCAGGTGGTGCTGGATATAGCTGGTGGGGGTCAGTTCCGACTCAGCCGCCATGTTCATTCTTCCTGTTCAGATTCAAGCCGGCCATGGCCGGCAGCTGTACCGCCAGTGCGAGCACCACACCGGCGAGTGCGGCGGCGGCCGGCAGTCCCGCCACGGCGACCGCCAGCACCAGGGCCGCCGCCGCCACCAGCCACTTCGCCATCAAGCCCAGCACCAGGCGCGACAGCACGCCCATGGCGGGAGCGACGCCGCCGCCAAGGGCGATCCGCTGGCCGATATGGCAACCCAATGCGACGGACCCACCGCCTATCAGGACCGCCAGGCTCCACCCGTGACCCTTCGCAAGGACGGCAAGCGCAAGCACCGCGACCGCGGCCGCCTGCCAGGCGACTGCGCGCTGCACCAGCCGCCGGCCATTGGCGGTGGACGTGGTCAAGACGGGATCCTGTGGCAATGGTGCGGCCCGAATACAACCGGTCCGCCTAGCCCCGAAAGTATAGCAGCCGCACCGGCTGCGTGAACCACTCTGGCATGCCGCGCATGTTGGAACCGCGCTTGTTCACGATCCTGTACCCGCCCAGGAACCTTGGCGGCCGGTACCGGTCCCACTCTCGCGGCCTGAGTTCTTCCCCTCGTCGATTTAGGCCGCCCGAAGCCCCGGTCCTGCCGGGGCTTCTTCCTTTCAGCATCACGGCGTCTGCACACGGTACGACGGCGCTACACCGGATACGGGTTGCCTTTTGCGGGAGCCTAGCCAGGCAAGGCCCGGTCATCCGCCACAGGGGCCTTCGGGCCGACTCGGCAACCGCAGCGACGAGCTCGAACGCATTCGCCCCGCCGCTGCTCGCCCTGGCGCACTTGCTCGCTAAAGGGAACCGCATTAGCAAAAACCCTTGCTGCGCGAGG
>DATHAV010000200.1:0-1558 GCA_035296505.1 Pseudoxanthomonas sp. | reverse complement strand
CCGGGTCGCCTCCACGCTCAACGGCGTGCTGGCCCAGCGGCTGGTGCGAACCCTCTGCCGCCACTGCAAACGTCCGCAGACACTGGACGATTGCGCGTGGGACGCGCTGCGGGAGCCTGGCGAGGCGCTGCCTGACGCGATCACGCCCCATGCGCCGGTCGGCTGCCTGGAATGCCGCCGTACCGGCTACCTGGGCCGCGTCGGCCTGTACGAACTGCTGCCGATCAACCCGTCGTTGCGGACGCTGATCCGCGCCGACATGGACCTGGCCGCCTTCGCGCGCGCCGCGCGCGGGCAGGGACTGCGCACGCTGCGCCGCGCCGCCCTCGAAAAGGTCGCCGCGGGACTGACCACGGTCGAGGAAGTCCTCACCGTTCTTCCTCCTTCCGAATGAAGCGCGCCCCGTTGCCGATCCCCGCCCACCGCCTGCGTGGCCATGTCCTCGCGGGCTAAGAAGCGCTGCATCCGGACGGACGCCGCGCCCGCACCGTCGCGCGCGAGGTGACGGCCGCCCCGCGGGCGCGCAAACTATCGCGGCGCTTGGTCGCGCATGCGCGTCGCGGCACAGCCAATCCCCATCCGATAAAGAGAAGAAGCGATGACTGATGTACGCAAGCTGCCCCTCGACCGAGGGCTGGCTTGGTTCCTACGGGGTGTGAATACCGGCAGGAGAAATCCCAAGGCAGTCTTCGGAGCTTCAGTCCTGCTGATATTCACGCTTTACGTGGTGTCGTTCCTGCTGCTGTTGCCGATTGCATGGAGTGACTCGGACAGTAGTGGCGCGGTGCCAAAGCTAGACATCCGATTGGTAATGCCATTCTTCCTGGTATTGATTGGTGTCTTTCCTGTTCTGATGGGCGGATTGATGCATGTGATTCGCGAAGTGGAGGCAAGCAGGCCCGTGCGCGCCCGCGATCTCTTCACTCCAGCTCGATCGGGCGGCCTCAAGAACCTTCTGCTGCTGGGTCTGGTGCAACTTGCGTTCAATCTGGCCGCGGCCGCGCTCGTGCTCGCATTGGCAGGCAGCGGATACTGGAGTGAATACCTTGCGGCCATACACGGGGCGATGAGCGGAAGCATCCCGGTGATGCCGGAACCTGCGCATCCTTTCCTGATGTTCGTGGTAAACGTGCTCTTCAACTACGTGAGTGGCGTCATATTGCTCATGGCAATTCCGCTGATCCTTTTCTCGGGCGCCAACCTCGGTGAGTCGTTAAAACTCAGCTTGCGCACTGCGCGAATGAACTTGGCGCCGAATCTGACCGCCGCGGCACTTTATATGCTGGCTGTCCTGGCCTCTGCATTGGTCGTGAGTGTGGTGGGAGCGGTGCTTGGATCGGTTCTCGCCCTGATCCATCCGCTACTGGGGATGCTCACGCTGCTAGTCCTCTACCTAGCGTTCGGTACCGCCGTGTTGGCGGTGATGGCGGCTTGTGCGCACGCTGCGTGGAGCGATGTCTTCGAAAGCATTGACAAAGAGAAGGAGCGCACGGTCGCCTCCGCACGATTCGAGGCCTGAGCCAAGGCTGCTTGGCCTTGGCTGGCCGACCCTGGCTTG
>DATHAV010000199.1:0-2702 GCA_035296505.1 Pseudoxanthomonas sp. | reverse complement strand
CGCAGGTACTCGACGGTCTTTTCTTCGCCGGCCGAACCCGGCGCGCGGCCCTCGAATTCGTCCGACGCCAGCACCTCGACCCGCTTGGCGAAGTCGGTCGGGTCGATCTTGGGGGAAAATTGGTGCGCCTCGCCGGTCGCCGCTGCCGGCGCCGCTGCGGGCGCAGGATTGGCGGCCGCGCCGTCGGCATCGTCGCGGCCGCACGCCGACAGTGCGGCCACCGCGGCCAGGCCCAGGATGAGTCTGCGGGACATCGAAATTCCTCGATACGTGACGAATCCCGATTCTAGCCGCTTTGCGCAGGCGCGCCGGACGCGCGAACCCAATCGCCCCCGCGCGGACCGCCGCGTCTCAATCCTGCGGCGGGCGGTCGCCTTCGTAGGTGTTGGCGGTGGCCCCGGTGATGGCGCCGGTGCGCGCGGTGCGGTGCACGTAGAGCTTGACCTCGCGCTCGAACACCAGCGGGCCTTGGACCACCGCATTGGGCCCGATCAGGATGCGCGGCACGCGGTTGTTGCCGATGTTGAACATGCCCCTGGACTTCTGCACCGTCAGGCCGCCCTTGACCACCGAATCGGCGCCGACGGTGATGTCGCCCCGCACCGTTTCGATGCCACCGCCGAGCTGCGTGCCCACCAGCCCGATCGAGCCGTTGACCGTGGTCGCGCCGCCGCGCACCCTGCCGCCGCGGTCGACGAAGATCTCGCCGTTCACCGTTTGGATGCCGCCGTCGACGCTGACGTCGCGGCCCAGGCGGATCCCTCCGTTGACCGTTTCCAGCGCGCCGGTGCGGGCCCTGTCGCCGACCTTGATGCCGCCGTTGACCGTCTCCGCATCGCCGGTGACCGCGCCGTCGTCGATGCGGATGCTGCCGTTGACGGTCTCCAGCGCGCCGTAGGTCTGGCCGCTCTGGGCGTCGATGCTGCCGTTGACCTTGGAGATGCGCTGCTGGGCGAGGGCGGGGCCGGCAGCCAGCGCCAGGGCCAGGAACATCAGGGTGCGTCGGTTGGACATGCGTGGATCTCCTCGAAGGACATGAGCGTTTGGATGCGCCGCCGCGCGTCCGGGTTTAAAGCACGGCGTGGACGTGCATGCCGCCACGGCTGATCACAGTCGTCGCCTGCCTGAAGTCATCCGTAGCTGAGCATTGAGTTTGCCTAGCGTCCACTGATGCCCGCCACTCCTCCCTGTGGAAGCGTCAAGCCGCTCAATTCCGTTCCGGTAAAATTGTTGTTACCAAAAGTAGCGGTGCTTAAGTCGGTTCCTGACAGCAGGGCAAAGCTAAAGTCAACGCCCGTAAAGCCCGTTCCCTCGCACGTCATCCACTTCAGGTAGCCTCCGCTCATGTTGGCGTCGGTACAGATCGCCCCGGATAGGTCGGCCTCCTTCAAACTAACGCCCTGAAGATTGCACCCGCAAAGACGGGTATGACATAACCTGGCACCGTCCAGGTTGGCCAGACTCAGGTTCAGGCCGGACAGATCAACGTGGCTCAGATCCGCACCGGCTAAATCAATACGCGCCCCGAAAGTACCGTCGGCCTCTGTGCCGGCAGTGGTGATGAGTGCTTCTATCTCTGCTCTTGTGAATTTTTTCATCGATAGCCTAAGGTTAGTTGAGCGATGCAGACGTGCATGCCGCCACGGCTGGTTACAATCGTCGCCTGCCTGAAGTCACCGGAACAAGCCCGTGCCCGCATCCGCCGCGCGTCCCAAGCCCGTCGTCCTGCTGATCCTCGACGGCTGGGGCCATCGCGAGGATCCGGCCGACAATGCGCTGGCCCAGGCCAACCTGCCGAACTGGCGCCGCCTGCTGGGCGAGCGCCCGCACGCGCTGATCCACACCGAAGGCCGCCACGTCGGCCTGCCCGACGGACAGATGGGCAATTCGGAAGTCGGCCACATGAACCTGGGCGCCGGCCGCATCGTGTACCAGGACCTCACCCGCATCGACGCGGCGATCGAGGACGGCAGCTTCTTCGCCAACGCGGAGCTGGTGGCGGCCTGCGCGAGCGCGACGCCGCCGGCGACCCTGCACGTGTTCGGCCTGCTGTCGCCGGGCGGCGTGCACAGCCACCAGCGCCATGTCTTCGCGATGCTGGAGCTGGCGGCGCGCCAGGGCGTGGGCCGGGTGGCGGTGCATGCGTTCCTCGACGGCCGCGACACGCCGCCGCGCTCGGCCCAGGCGAGCCTTCTCGCGCTGCAGCAGGCGTGCGAGCGCGCCGGCAACGCGCGCATCGCCAGCGTCGGCGGCCGCTACTACGCCATGGACCGCGACCAGCGCTGGGAGCGCGTGCGCCGAGCCTGGGACGCGATCGTGGAGGCGCGCGCCGAGCACACGGCACCGGATGCACTGAGTGCGCTCGAAGCGGCCTACGCACGCGGCGAGAACGACGAGTTCGTGCTGCCGACGGTGATCGAGGGCGCCTGCGCGATGGCCGACGGCGACGCGGCGGTGTTCATGAACTTCCGCGCCGACCGCGCCCGCCAGTTGAGCGCCGCCTTCGTGGCCCCCGACTTCTCGGGTTTTCAAGCACGGCGCCCGGCGCTGTCGCGCTACGTGTGCCTGACCGAATACGACGCGCGCCTGCCGGCGCTGGTGGCGTTCGGTCCCGACGACCTGCGCCGCACCCTGGGCGAGACGCTGTCCGGCGCCGGCCTGACCCAGCTGCGCATCGCCGAAACCGAAAAGTACGCGCACGT
>DATHAV010000198.1:0-6508 GCA_035296505.1 Pseudoxanthomonas sp. | reverse complement strand
CGGCCGGACCGAACTTGGCGTACTGGCGCAGGCGGTGACCGGGCTCCCGCCCTCCACCTGCAATTCGGTTGAGCTGCTGATCGATGGCGCCGCCACCTTCGACGCGCTGATCGAGGCGATCGCGACCGCACGCGACCATGTCCACGTGGAGTACTACATTTGGATGCCCGATCGCACCGGCACCCGGCTGCGCGATGCCTTGGTCGAACGCGCCCGCGCCGGCATCAGGGTCCGCCTGCTGCTCGACGCGATGGGCGCATCCAAGCTGTCGCGGCGCTTCCTGCGCCCGCTGCTGCAGGCCGGCGGCGAGATGGCCTGGTTCCACCCCACGCGGCTGCGCCCTTTCTCGCGTCCCTGGCTCAACCTGCGCACCCACCGCAAGCTGGTGGTGGTCGACGGCGAGCTCGCCTTCCTCGGCGGCATCAACATCACCGACGAGCAGGACGAGCGGCTGCATCCCAATCCCTACCGCGACCTGCACCTGCGCCTGCGCGGGGACGTGGTGCGCGGCGTGCAGACCGTGTTCCTGGAAGATTGGCTTTATGCCACCGGACAGGATCGTGACCATCTCGAGAGCGCCCGGCTGTGGCGCGACGCCGGGAGCGCCGAACCCGCCGGCAACGTCTGGGCGCAGGTGCTGGTGTCCGGACCGGATTCGACCTGGGAGGCGATCCATCGCCTGCACGTGGCCGCGATTCATGAAGCCCGCTCGCGGGTGTGGCTGGTCACCCCGTACTTCGTGCCGGGCGAAGCGGCGCGGATGGCGCTGACGTCGGCCGCGCTCGGCGGGCTCGACGTGCGCCTGCTGGTGCCGAAAGTCAGCGACTCGCGCCTGGTGACCTACGCCGCACGCTCGTATTTCGACGAATTGCTCGCGGCCGGCATCAAGGTCTACGAGTACGGCCCGCGCCTGCTGCACACCAAGGCCATGCTGTGCGACGACGACATCGCGATCGTCGGCAGCGCCAACTTCGACCACCGCAGCTTCCGGCTCAACTTCGAGCTCTCCCTGCTGATGCGCGACGGGTCCACGGTGGCCGCGCTGGCGCGGTTGCTGGAGGGCGAGATGGCGATATCCGAGCCCGTCCGCGACCAGCGCCAGCGTTCGCTGTGGCGCAATCGCTTGCCCGAGGCCTTGGCCCGGCTGCTGTCGCCATTGCTGTGAAGCGTTAGGCGTTTGCGCGTCGCGAAGATAGTAGACTTCCGCCATTGGAAGACAGGGGAGAAATTCCATGCATTGGCTGTTCCTGCTGCTTGCGCTGGCCGCGATGGGCGTGGCCATGAGAACGTCGTCGCTGGCCTTGATGCTGGTGTGCCTGCTGGCATCGCTGGGCTTGTTCGTGGCTTGGATCATGGGCTGGTACGCCGCACGCGTGGGCAGCAGCGCGCGCGACGAGAGCCAGATGATCGACCCGTCCGAATTGAGGCGCCTGCGGGAGATCGCCGAGGCGCGCAAGGCCACTGCCCAGGCGCCGTCCTCGGCCGAACCGCCCTCCGTCAATCCCTGACCGCCTGGCGATCGCGCGGTGACCGCGCTCAGCGTCAACGTCAACAAGATCGCAGTGCTGCGCAACTCGCGCGGCGGCAGCGAGCCAGACGTCGTCCGCGCTGCGCGCACCTGCCTGTACGCTGGCGCCCACGGCATCACCGTGCACCCGCGGCCGGACCAGCGCCATATCCGCACCGACGACGTGCTGGCGCTGGCGCAGCTGAATCGCGAACAGCCGTTCGAACTGAGCCTGGAGGGCAATCCGTTCGCTCCCGCGCGCGAGGGCTATCCGGGTTTTCTGGCGCTGTGCGAACGGGTGCGTCCGGCGCAGGCGACGCTGGTGCCGGATGCCGACGGGCAGCTCACGTCCGACCACGGATTCGATTTCGCCCGCGACGCGGCGCGCCTGCAGCCGCTGATCACGCAGCTGCGGTCCTGGGGCTGCCGGGTCAGCGTGTTCGCCGACGCCGGCGGGAGCGGTTTGCCGCTGGCCCGCGACATCGGCGCCGACCGTATCGAGATCTACACTGGACCGTTCGCGCAGGCCATGGCCGACGGAACAGGACCTGCCGCACTCACGGCCTGCGTCGACACTGCGCTCGAAGCGCAGGCGCTCGGGCTAGGCGTCAACGCCGGCCATGACCTCAGCCAAGCCAACCTGCGCGAGTTCATCGAATCGGTGCCGGACGTGCTGGAGGTCTCGATAGGACACGCCCTGATTTCGGAAGCCCTGTACGCAGGCCTCGAGCGCACCGTGCATGGCTATCTGGACATCCTCAAGACCGCCGCATGCAACCAGCGGCCTTAGCCGAATAGCGGCCTAGCGATGGCCAGCCGCCTTGCCGCGAACTGTTGAAGAGTAGCGAGCGCGCATGCCAGAGCCTCCGGCATGCATTGCGGGGCTAGCCGCCATAACGCCAGCGGTGACTGCCTGACTCGCAGCGTAGTCTGGATGCTGTGGTGGGGAACGGCGCGCAAAACAGGAGGAACGCCAGCAGTATGGAGACGCGTTGGCCGAGGAGGATCGAACGCACTAGCTGCCTGGACCCACAGGATGGGCGACCCTCTGCCGCGGCAGGGTCCTCGTCGATCAATTCCTTCTCCAGTTTCTTCCGAATGCCCGGCGGCGACCAATCCCAGTGTTTCCTCCAGACACGCTTCCGGCACCTGTAGCGCCGCTCCGCCCAAGGCCACCGACGTCGGCCAACTGGCGATGATGCGCCGGTCGCCGATGACACTGGCGGGAATTCCCTCCGCCACAAGCGCGCGCCCAGGATGTGTGCTTCCCAAGGACCGAATTATCGCGCCGCTGTCGCGAGGATTGGCCTCAGCCTCAAGGTTGGTCGCAACCGCCGTCGTGCCCCTTTACGCGGCCCCGCGCCCGGGGGGCCGCTTGCGGCATAATCAACTGGCGCCTGCAGTTCCCGAAAGATCAGGGCCTGATCCCGATCGTTACGATGCCACTGTCATGGACTATGGCGAGCGCGGTGACCAGCGTCTGGTAGTCCAGATCGTCATTGGCCTGCACCGACAGCGCCGTGTTTGGATCGCTGATCGCCGCTTCCTGCAGCCGGTTCTCCAGCTCAGGGCGCTGCATCGGCCGGCTGTCGAGCCGGTAGTTTCCATCGGCTGCGATTTCGAGAAGCAAGGACGGGACATGCGGACTCGGCAGCGGGTTGGGCTGCGGCAGCTGCGCATCCAATGGCCGCGCCAGCATGGGCGCGGACACCATGAAGATGATCAGCAGCACCAGCATCACGTCGACCAGGGGCGTGATGTTGATCGAAGCTACGGGTTGATTGCGCAATGCAGCGGAGAAAGCCATGGCGTAGTCCTCAAGTGTCGGTCGTCCGACGGCTCGACGCTACGCCGGTAACCGGTACCGCCCAAGCGACAGGACTAGCCGTTGCCCATACCGACCCATGCAAGATCGACCCAAGCGCGTACCGCCGCCGAAACGGGGACGCCGCCCGAAAAGGCGGCGTCTGCTTGCAAGGCGGCGGCCTTGGCGTGCCGCCAGCCCCGGTATGGCTACTGCTGGACGAAACCGATCTTCTGCATCTGCGCGTTCTTGGCAGCGGCCAGTACCTTGGCCATTACGTCGTACTGCGCGTCCGGATTGGTGTCGATACGCAGCTCCGGCTGGTTCTGGGGATCGCGCTGGACCTCGTTCTCCATCATGTTCTGCAGCGCGGAGACCTGCACCGGGTTGTTGTTCCAGTACACCTGGCCCGACGCATCGATGCGCAGCTCGATCGGCGGCGGCGGCTCGCGCAGCTGGGGCGGCGGATTCAGCACCCGCTGCGGCAAATCGACGTCGATCGGGTACGTCATGACAGGCGCTGTGACGATGAAGATGATCAGCAGCACCAGCATCACGTCCACCAGCGGCGTGACGTTGATGTCGGCCATGGGCGCGCCCTTGCCGGAACCGGTGGTAAAGGCCATGGCTTACTGGTTCCTTTCTTTGGTGGCGACGAAGCCGATGTCCAGCATGCCCTGGCCCTGCGCGATCCTGGTGATCTCGTTGATCGTGCTCATGCGGGTGGTGCGGTCACCGCGCAGGTTCAACGGCGGCTGCGGAGTCAGCTGAGCCGCGCTCGACAGGCGCGACTCCAGGATCTCTTTGCTGATCTTCTCGTCGTTCCAGTAAATCGTTCCATCCTCTTTGACCGCGATCGTGATCGGTGAAGGGCGATTGACCGCGTCTTCGGGATCCTGGTTCAGGGTCGCTTCGGGCAGTTCGATCTGCACTTTATGCGCCATCAGCGGCGCGGTGATGATGAAGATGATCAGCAGCACCAGCATCACGTCCACCAGGGGCGTGACGTTGATGTCGGCCATGGGGCCACCGCTGTTGCTACCACTACTGAAGGCCATTACTCAGGCTCCGATGCTGGTGCGAATGATCAGACGCCGTGCCCGGCTCAGCGGACGCGCGCGCCGGTGGCGAAGAAGTCGTGCAGGTCATGCGCGAAGGTATCGAACTTGGCGTTGGTGTCGCTGTTGGTGCGGTTGAAGAAGTTGTACGCCAACACCGCCGGGATCGCGACGAACAGACCTAGCGCGGTCATGATCAGCGCCTCGCCCACCGGGCCGGCGACCGCGTCGATCGAGGCCTGGCCAGTGGCGCCGATGCGGATCAAGGCGCCGTAGATGCCCCACACGGTGCCGAGCAGACCAACGAAGGGTGCGGTCGCACCAACCGTAGCGAGCACCGTCATGCCGGACTGCAGGCGCGAACTCTCGCGGGTCACGGCCTGGCGCAGTGCGCGGTCCACGAACTCCGAGCGGTTGAGCGACTCGGCCAGCTTGGAACCTTCGCTGCGCTGATGATGGGCAGCGGCTTGGGCGGCATCGAGCGCGATCTTGGAAAAGGGCTCGTTGCGCGGCTGTTCTTCCATCAAGCGGATAGCGTCCTGCGCGTTGGCCGTGTCCCAGAACGCACTGGTCACCCGGTCCGCCTGGCTCTTCAGGCGCATGTTCTTGATGAAGTTGATGACGGTCCAATACCAGGCCAGGGCCGACATGACCACCAGCGTGATCAAGACGATCCAGGAGACCGCGAATTCGCCCGGGTTGGAGGCCATTTCGCTGATCATGTGCTCGAAGCCCATCTTGTTCAGGGCCTGAGCGGCGTTGTTGCCTCCAGCAGCGGCGGTGGTTTCCTGCAGCATGACGCTTACCTTTATATGTGATGTGAGGGTAGTGCGGGTGGTGGGTCTGGTGCTTGATCGTGAAACTTGTCGGCGCTCTACAGCGTGAAGTCGACCGGTACCCTGACGCGACCGGCGGTGGCTTGGTCACCCGAGCGGCCCGGGTTGAAGCGCCACTTGCGGGCGGCATCCATCGCGGCGCGATCGAGATCCCGGTTGCGGCTGGACTTCTCAACCGAAACATTGGTGACATTGCCGCTGGCATCGACGTCGATGATCAGGACCACGGTGCCGGTAATACCGGCGCGCGCGGCGGCCGGAGGATACTTCGGCGGGTTCATGTTCTTCGATGAAATGTCGACACTGGCGCCGATATCGGGCTTCGGCGCCGGAGGCGCGGGCGGCTGCGGCGGCTGGTAGACGTCGGTCGGGCGCGGCTCGGACACGTCGATCGGCGGGGCTTCCGGCGGCGGCGGCTGCGGAGTCGTCCTGGGTGGCGCGAGGGTCTTGACCGGCGGCGGCGGCGTATCCTGCTTCGGCGGCGGCGGCGGCGGCGGAGGGGGAGGTGGCGGCGCGTCGACGATCGTCACCAGCGTGCGCTGTTCTTCTTCCTGTTCGGCCGGCGGCGCCACCGCCGGGATCAGCAGCAACAGGAAGGCGGCGACGTGCAGCGCGATAACGAAGGCCATGCCGATGACACGCGGCCAGTTGAGCCCGGTCTGCTGCTCGTTCTCAGGGTACCTGTTAATGACCAGTTGTTCAGCCATGCGCCATGAGCTCAATGCGTAGACCGGCACCGCCGGCCCGAGATTTGCAGGAACCCGACCTTTCCGCCGGGGATGGCGAGCTTAACCTAACGAAGCGCGCCTGTACCATGTTTCGAACGTGCTGAAATTCCAAAAAGCCGGCTTGCCGATCAAGGCAGCGCCAATATCTTGCGCGCTTCCTCGGGCTTCCTCAGCCCTTTGTCGAGCGCGGCTTTGGCCGCCTGCTTGGCTTCGGGAATACGGTTTTCCTGCCACAGGACCTTGGCCAGATTCAAATACGTCTCGCCGTCCTGGGACAGCGGCGCGGCTTTTTGCCAAGCCTCGATCGCAGGCTGGATTTGATCCGAATAATAGTAGGACTGCGCCAATGCAAGATATGTCTGCTGGTCTGGCTTCAGAATGCCCTTTTCCAGGCCTTCGTTGATGACGGCTATGACCTCCCTTTCCTTGCCGTCCATATTCGCGTACGAACTGTAGAGCTGGCGGTAGTCCCGCTCGTCCGTCATCTGACCTGACGTGCGCAGCCTCTCCAGCACCGCCACCGCTTTGTCGTACTGGTCAGCCTGCAGGTAGACATTGGCCAGATTCATCTGCGC
>DATHAV010000197.1:0-2161 GCA_035296505.1 Pseudoxanthomonas sp. | reverse complement strand
CTCGGCCTGGTTCTTGATCCTGTGCGCCCCCGGACGCTCGCCAGCGCCCGTGGCCGACGGCCACTCTTGCCTCAGCCGATGGCTTCGAAGCGGTTGGCTTCGACGTTCTTGCGCACCTTCAGCGGGTCCCAGATGCGGCCGTTCATGGCGATGTGGACGCCGTGCGGCAGCGACTGCACCGCGCCCACCGCGCAGCCGATGTTGAACTCGGCGTCGGAGCCGCGGAAGCGCGCCGGGTTCAGCGCGCCCGTCAGCACGATGGTCTTGCCGGGCACCGAGGCCAGCACGCGCGCGGTCTGCACCATGCTGTCGGTGCCGTGGGTGATCAGCACGTGCGGCGCCGGCTGCGCGGCCACGGTGTCGCGGATCAGGTCGCGGTCGGCGTCGCTGATGTGCAGCGAGTCCTTGCGGATGATCGGGATCACGTTGAAGCGGAACGCCACGCCCAGCTCCTGCAGGATGCGCCCGATCTGCGGCTCGCCCACCTGGAAGTCGGACTTGTCGTCGAAGTAAACCTTGTCGATGGTGCCGCCGGTGGTGACGATCAGCAGTTCTTCCATCGTGGTGGCTCCGGGTTCGGGACGCTTTGCGTCCATTGCAGTTGGGTCGGCGATTATCGGCACGCGTCGGGTCTGCGGCGCGGGCGAAGCGCAGCGGCGCGGCGGTCAGCTTTTGTTGCGGGCGAAGCGTTTCGACAGGCCCGGCCAGCTCGCCGCCAGCACGATCGCCACGCTCAGCACCAGCTCGCCCCAGGCGTAGGCCGCTTCGGCCGGGCGGCCGTAGGCGACCACCACGCCGTGGCTGAACCAGAACAGCCCGAGCACGCCCGCCAGCAGCGCGACCCTGGCGCTGCCGCGCATCACCCCCGGCAGCAGCAGCAGCGGCGGCAGCGCGAACACCAGCAGCGATGCCAGCCGGTGCCGGTCGTCGTGCATCCACACCGAAAACAGCACCGACAGCGCGAACAGCGCCAGGCCCAGGACCACGCGCGAGCGCTCGATCGGCGGCGACGTCACCGTGCGGCTCCGAGGCGTCGTGCGACGTCGGCCACCCGGCGCCCCAGGACGCGGGCCAGGTGCGCCTCGGCGTCGGTCGGCTGCGGCTCGTCGTCCCCGCCGGCCACGTGCCCGGCGCCGTAGGGCGAACCGCCGCCGCTCGTGCTGCTCAGCAGCGGTTCGGTGTAAGGGATGCCGACGATCAGGCAGCCGTGGTGCAGCAGGGGCAACTGCATCGACAGCAGCGTCGATTCGTGGCCGCCGTGCTGGGTGGCGGTGGAGGTGAACACGCCCGCGGGCTTGCCGACCAGCGCGCCGCTGGCCCATTCGGCGCCGAGGCCGTCGATGAAGTGCTTGAGCGGCGCGGCCATGTTGCCGAAGCGCGTGGGGCTGCCGAGGATCAATCCGGCGCAATCGTGCAGGTCGCCGCGCTGCACGTACGGTGCGCCCTCGTCGGGTTCCGGCGGCGAGGCCTGCGCCGTCACCGCGCTCACCGGCGGCACCGTGCGCAGCCGCGCGTTCACGCCCTCGACCTCCTCCACGCCGCGCGCGATCTGCCGCGCCAGTCGTGCGACCGAACCGCCGCGGCTGTAATAGAGCACCAGGATCTGCGCCATAGGGGGTTCGAAGCGGTGGAACGGCGCCTAGTATCGGCGATGTCCTGGCCTTCATGCATCGGGTAACCTGCGGCCATGGCGCCGATCCAGTCCTTCAACCGCTGGTCCGAACGTCTGCGCGACCGCGCGCGCGCCGGCGCGTTCTTCCGCTTCCTGGCCAAGCGTTTCCTCGACGACCGGCTGTTCCAGGCGGCCGCGGCATTGGCGTACACCACGGTGTTCGCGCTGGTGCCGCTGGCGATGGTGGTGTTCGGCGTGCTCTCCGCGTTCCCGGTCTTCAGCGAATGGAGCGGCCGCCTCAGCGACTACGTCTTCGCCCACTTCGTGCCCAGCGCGGCCCGCTCGGTGGCGGGCTACATCAGGGAGTTTTCCGATACCGCCGGCAGGCTCACCGTGGCCGGCGTGATCGCGCTGGTGATCTCGCTGCTGATCACCTTGAACAGCGTGGAGAACACCTTCAACCGCATCTGGCGCGTGGGGCCTTCGCGGCCGCGCATCGGGCGCTTCCTGGTGTACTGGACGGTGCTGACGCTGGGCGCGCTGGTGGCG
>DATHAV010000196.1:0-1704 GCA_035296505.1 Pseudoxanthomonas sp. | reverse complement strand
AGGTGCTGCACGTCGGCGACCACGCCGAAATGGATGTGGCCGGCGCCATGCGCGCCGGCCTGCGCGGCTGCTGGATCAATCGCGAAGGCCACGCATGGACGCGCGAGGACCTGCGGCCGGACCTGGAGTTCGACACCCTCGCCGCGCTCGCCGACTGGCTGGACGCGACCCAGCCGGCCTGCGCCGGGCACGCCGCCGCATGAGTCTTCCCAGCGGGTATGCCGACCGTTCTTGCGAGGCGCGGCCGCTGCACGTGGTCGAACGCGCGCAGCTGGCGCAGTGGCGACAGGCGCAGTCGCCGGCGGTCGACGCCTGGCTGGACGCGCAGCAGTACGACGCCGCGCCAGGCTCGGCGCTGCTGCTGCCGGGGGAGAACGGCATCGCCGGCGCGTTGGTGGCGATCGCCGATCCGCTGGATCCGTATTCATATGCGCACGCGCCCTACGCGCTGCCGACCGGCGACTGGGCATTGGCGTCGTCGCTGGAGCCGGCCGCGCGCGCCGCGCTGCAGCTGGGCTGGGGCCTGGGCGCGTACCGCTTCACCCGCTACCGCAAGCCCAGCCGCGCGCCGGCGCGGCTGCGGTTGAGCGATCCCGATGCGGAGTCGCTGGACGTGCTCGAGGCATGCGTGCGCGTGCGCGACCTGGTCAACACGCCGACCGAGCACATGGGCCCGGACGAACTGGAAGCGGCCGCACGCGCGGTGGCCCAGGCGCACGGCGCCGAGATCGAGGTCGTGGCGGGCGATGCGCTGCTCGCGCGGAACTTCCCGGCCATCCACGCCGTCGGCCGCGCTTCGCACCGTGCGCCGCGGCTGATCGCATTGCATTGGGGAGACGCCGGCGCCCCGCACGTGGCGCTGGTCGGCAAGGGCGTGTGCTTCGACACCGGCGGCCTGGACATCAAGCCCGCCGACGGCATGCGCCACATGAAGAAGGACATGGGCGGCGCCGCGCACGCGCTGGCGCTGGCCGGGCTGGTGATGGCGCGCCGGCTGCCGGTGCGGCTGACGCTGCTGATTCCCGCCGTCGAGAACGCGATCGGCCCCGACGCCTTCCGCCCCGGCGAGGTCATCGCTACGCGCCAGGGCCTCAGCGTGGAGATCGACAACACCGATGCCGAAGGCCGCCTGGTGCTGTGCGACGCGCTCACCTACGCCGGCGAGCAATCGCCGGAGATCGTGCTGGATTTCGCCACGCTCACCGGCGCGGCGCGCATCGCGCTGGGTCCCGACCTGCCGGCGCTGTTCGCCAACGACGATGCGCTGGCCAGCGAGTGGATCGCCGCCGGCGAACGCACCCGCGATCCGCTGTGGCGCATGCCGCTGTGGCGCCCGTACCTGCGCTACCTCGACAGCGGCATCGCCGACCTCGCCAACGCCGGCTCGCGCATGGCCGGGGCGGTCACCGCCGCGCTGTACCTGGAGCGCTTCGTGCCGGCGCGGCAGAAGTGGGCGCACCTGGACGTGTACGCGTGGAACGACAGCGACCGCCCCGGCCGGCCCGCCGGCGGCGAAGCCCTCGCCCTGCGCGCGGCCTTCGAGATGCTGAAGACGCGCTATCGGGGCTGAGGGCGCGGGATGTGCGGACCCGGCGCACGCAGCTGGGATGTGGCCGCATTCCTGGCGCTGGCGCCGCCTATGGCGAATGCGGCCAATACCGCCGGGTGCGGCGTTGCGGCCTTAGAAAAGCCGGCCTCGGCTCA
>DATHAV010000195.1:0-2466 GCA_035296505.1 Pseudoxanthomonas sp. | reverse complement strand
CGAGGCGCCCACGGCGGCGCCGATCCTGTCGGCGAAGTCGTAGATGACCTTGAAGTTGTCGGCCGAGCCCAAGCCGCGGCCTCCGGACACCACCCGCCTGGCGCTCTGCAGGTCGGGGCGGTCCGAACTTCCGGCGGCCAGTCCGACGAAGCGCGTGTGCATGGGCAAGGCGGTTTCCACGTCGACGGCCTCGACCGCGGCATTGCCGCCCTTGGCGGCTTCCGGCCAGGAGGCGCCGCGCACCGTCGCCACCACGATGCGATCGCTCGGTGCCTCGACGGTGATGATCGCGTTGCCCGCATAGATCGGGCGCTTGAACGTATGGGTGCCCTCGACGCTCATGACGTCGGACACCTGCGCGGTACCCAGCAGCGCCGCCACGCACGGCATCAGGTCCTTGCCGAAGGTGGTGGACGGGCCGAACACGTGCGTGTAGTCCGCGGCCAACTGCGCGATCTGCGGCGCGAGCACCTGCGCCAGTGGGTTCTCGTTGGCGGCGTTCGCAACGGTGAGCACACGCGATACGCCGGCCAGCTGCGCGGCCTCCGCCGCGGGCGCGGCCGGGTCGGCGCCCAGGACCACGATGTCCAGGCTGTCGGGCTTGAGCGCCAGCGCGGCGCTGACGGTCTTGGCGGTGGCGGCATTGAGCTTGCCCTGGTGGTGTTCGGCGATGACGAGGACTTTGGGCATGGCGGTTCCTTTTGTTCTGTAAGGTGCGGCGCCGGCGGGCGGCCTGCGTGGATAATTTTTAATGGTCCCGGCAGAGCGAGGACCGCGACGGATCGGGCGTTACAGCAGACCCCTCTGCTTGAGGACGGCGACCAGCTCGGCGGCATCTTTCACCATGATGCCCTTGCTGCGCTTGGGCGGAGGGTCGAAGCGGGTGGTGGTGAGGAAATCGCCGCTTTCGACGCCCAAATCGGCGAACGCGATCGTCTCCAGGGCCTTGCTCTTGGCCTTCATGATGTCCGGCAGCTTGATGAAGCGCGGCTCGTTGAGGCGCAGGTCGGTGGTCACCACGGCCGGCAGGTCAATTTCCAGCGTCTCCAGGCCCGCATCCACCTCGCGGGTCACGGTGGCCTTGCCGTCGGCGATCTCGACCTTCGAGGCGAAGGTGGCCTGCGGGCGGCCCCACAGCGTGGCCAGCATCTGCCCGGTCTGGCTGGAGTCGTCGTCGATCGCCTGCTTGCCCAGGATGACCAGGTCCGGTCGCTCCTTTTCCACCAGCTTGAGCAGGGTGCGCGCGGCGGTGAGCGGCTGGATGGCGGCGTCGCCGACCACGTGGATGGCGCGGTTGGCGCCCATGGCCAAGCTGTTGCGAAGGTGGGCCTGGGCGTCGGCCGGGGCGATGGTGGCGACCACGACTTCGGTGGCGATGCCCTTGTCGCGCAGGCGCAGGGCTTCTTCCAGCGCGATCTCGTCGAAGGGATTGGCCGACAGCTTGACGCCGTCGGTGACCACGCCCACGCCGTCGGGCTTGACCTGGATGCGGACGTTGTAGTCCACCACGCGCTTGTAGGCGACGAGGATCTTCATTGTCGGGGTGTCCTTGTTCGAAGGAAAAACCCGGCTCTGGCGCAAGCCGAGGGCAGGCCGCCGATTTTAACTCTCCAGGCGGGTTCCGTGCGAGCGCGTATGGACTGCGGAAGGTTCGGGGTCGGGCAGGCGGCCGAACCGGTCCGCGCTTCCTGGCCATGGGCGAGAACCGATGGCGCTCCGCGGATTCCATCTCCAGTAGCCGCGGGCGCCTTGGCGGCGTCCCGAAGCACGTTACAGCGTCTTTGGCCGGCCCGGTAGAATGCGTGTCTCGCCGCCCCCTCCCCAGGACATGCCGATGCCAGAAATCGCTTCCCTAGAACAGCCGCGTGCCGCCGCACCGGGCCGCAGCAAGCTGTATCCGAGCGCACAGGCCGCGCTGGAGGGGCTGGTGGCCGATGGCCAGACGCTGGCGGTCGGCGGCTTCGGCCTGTGCGGCATCCCCGAAGCCCTGATCGCGGCGCTGCGCGACAGCGGCGTGACTGGGCTGACCGCGATCTCCAACAACGCCGGCGTCGACGGATTCGGCCTGGGGCAGCTGCTGGGCACGCGCCAGATCCGGAAGATGATCTCCTCCTATGTGGGGGAGAACAAGGAATTCGAGCGCCAGTACCTGTCCGGCGAGCTGGAGCTGGAGTTCAACCCGCAGGGCACCCTGGCCGAGCGCCTGCGCGCCGGCGGGGCCGGCATTCCCGCCTTCTTCACCAGGACCGGCTACGGGACCATCGTCGCCGAGGGCAAGGAAACCCGGCAGTTCGAGGACGGACACCACTACGTGCTGGAAACCGCGCTCAAGGCCGACGTGTCCCTGGTCAAGGCGTGGAAGGCGGACCACGCCGGCAACCTGGTGTTCCGCAAGACCGCGCGCAACTTTAATCCCGCCTGCGCCATGGCCGGCAAGATCTGCGTGGCCGAGGTCGAGGAAGTGGT
>DATHAV010000194.1:0-7687 GCA_035296505.1 Pseudoxanthomonas sp. | reverse complement strand
AGGCCGGTGCCGCCGGCGAGGATCGGCAGCCGGCCACGCGCGGCGATGCGGGTCATCGCCGCGCGAGCGTCCAGGGCGAAATCGGCGGCCGAATAAGGTTCCCAAGGATCCCGAAGGTCGATCAGGTGATGCGGCACCTGCGCGCGCATCGCCGCATCCGGTTTGGCCGCGCCGATGTCCAGGCCGCGGTACACCAGCGCCGAATCCACGCTCACGATCTCGGCATCCAGGCGCTGCGCCCACTCCATCGCCAGCGCGGTCTTGCCCGACGCGGTCGGCCCCATCAGGGCGATCGCCAGCGGGCGTGGGTCTGCGGTCATCCGATGCGATTCCACGCTTTCAGGCGACCGCGTAAGGTGGCGAGCAATGGCGTGCTGGCGGTCATGCGGCGGCTTTCTTGAACAGGACGCCAAAGGCTAGCAGACGGGGAATCGTAGGCCGAGGGCGTGCCGCGCTTGCAGCGGACGCAGCGGGATGCAAATGCAGGTTCATGGCGCACGCACCCGAAACAAATGCCGAATCGGTGCCGCGTGCTGGCAGCACTGGCAACCTGAAAGGCGACTGGTCTTTGCCTCGAAGAACAATTTTATATCCCGCTCGAATCGCTACTTCGCCAGCAGCGTCAGGATCAGCAGCAACGGCTCCACCGCGACCGGGCGTCGCGCAGGGCGACCACCGCTTAGCCTGAATAGGCGTGGACGCAGGCGGCAAGCGGCCGCGTCGCTGACGTGCACGAAATAAGGCGAGATCGCCGCTTGCGGCACACGCTCACTGTCCTGTTGTGCGCAAACGCAGCGCCGAGTTCCAGCGCGCTTCGCTTCACGACGCTGCGCTACGACATCACTTCCGAGCACTTCTGCTTAGCCTTTGTTCGGCGTGCAACCGGGAGAGCAGGTGTAAGCTCTCGGATATGCCGCTTTGGAAACGCTTAGGATTTGTGATCGTGTTCGTGGTGCCGGCGCTGATGCCGTTCGCCGTATGGCTGGGCGCGGCCACCGGTCACCGCGACGCCGCCGCCTGGTTCCCGCTGTTCTTCCTGTTCGTGCTGCTGCCGGTCTGCGATTACGCGCTCGGCCACGATCCGGTCAACCCGGCGCCGGAGCTGCGTCCGAACCTGGAGCAGGACCGCTGGTTTCGCGCCATGACCCTGGCCGCGCTGCCGGTGCAGTTGGCTACGCTGGCGTGGTCGGGCTGGCACTTCGTTCATGGAGGTTACGGCCTCGGGGGCGCCATCGGATGGCTGCTGTCGCAGGGCATCGTCGGCGGCATCCTCGCGATCAACGTGGCCCACGAGCTGATCCACAAGCCCGATCGGCTGGAGCAGGCGGGCGGCGGAGCGCTGTTGAGCAGCGTCGGCTACCAGGGTTTCAAGGTCGAGCACGTGCGCGGGCACCACGTGCACGTCTCCACGCCCGCCGATGCCTCCAGCGCGCGGTTCGGCCAGTCGCTCTGGCATTTTCTCCCGCGCGCGCTGATGCGCAATACGGCCAATGCCTGGGCCTTGGAAGCACAGCGGCTGCGGCGCGATGGCCTGCCCTGGCTGCACTGGCGCAACGAGCTGCTGGGCTGGACCGCGCTGTGGGCCGCGATGGCCGCCGGCTTCTGGCTGTGGCTGGGACTGCGCGGCCTGACCTTCTTTATTGTCCAGGGATTCTTCGCC
Organism: Pseudoxanthomonas sp.; assembly: GCA_035296505.1. Taxonomy (GTDB): domain Bacteria; phylum Pseudomonadota; class Gammaproteobacteria; order Xanthomonadales; family Xanthomonadaceae; genus Pseudoxanthomonas_A. The sequence continues at coordinate 6,027 of DATHAV010000194.1, read as the reverse complement.
GCCTGCGCGCTGGAGATCATCAACTACATCGAACACTACGGACTGGAGCGCAGGCGCCTGGCCGACGGTCGCTACGAGCGGACCACGCACCTGCATTCGTGGAACTCCGATTACGCGCTGTCCAACCTGTTCCTGTTCCATCTGCAGCGCCATTCGGACCATCACGAAACGCCCCGCCGGCGTTACCAGGTGCTGCTGCACCATCCCGACAGCCCGCAGCTGCCGGGCGGCTACGCCGCCATGTTCGTGTTGGCGCTGTTCCCGCCGCTGTGGTTCCGGGCGGTCAATCCCAGGGTCGAGGCGTTCCGCCTGCAAAACATGGATTCCTGACACGGCGTCGGTGTCGATGGCAGACGGTTCAAGATCCGCGATCTTCGGGCAGCTACGCAGTCACGCATCTACGGGACCTCCATAATCGCAGGCGAATCTTGAGCCCTTGCGCCGTATGAAGCAGTCCCGCGGCGCGAGCGGCCAACACAGGCGAACGTCATTCTCCATCGTCCGGCCAGCGGATGGTCGCGGCTGCCCTGGCATCGCGTGGCATCGGCACGGCCGCGACCGCGTTCCATACCTTCAGGGCATCGACGGTGGCCGCGACGTCGTGCGTGCGTAGCAGCATCGCGCCCCGCTGGGCGGCGATCAGATGGGCGGCGACCGAGCCATGCGTTCGCTCTCCCGGCGTCTCCCGGCCGGTCAGCTCGCCGATGCTGCGCTTGCGCGAAAGCCCGGCCAGCACCGGGACGCCGAGTTCCGCGAACCGCGACAGCCGGGCCAGCAGCTGCAGGTTGTGGCCGGTGTTCTTGCCGAAGCCGAAGCCGGGGTCGATGACGATGTTCTTCTTCGCGATCCCCGCCATCTCCGCGGCAAAGATGCGCTCGGCCAGGAACCGGTGCACGTCGCCGACCACGTCGTCGTACTCGGGCGCCTGCTGCATCGAGCGCGGTTCACCCTGCATGTGCATCAGGATCACCGGCACGCCCAAGGCGGCGGCGGCGTCGAGCGCGCCGTCGCGGCGCAATGCGTACACATCGTTGATCATGCCGGCCCCGGCGGCGACCGCGGCACGCATCACCTCGAGCTTGGAGGTGTCGATGCTGATCGGCAGCGCCGTTTCGCGCGCCAGCCGCTCGATCACCGGAATCGTCCGCCGAAGCTCCTCCTCCAGCGAAACCTCATCCGCGCCCGGCCGCGTGGATTCGCCGCCGATATCGAGCAGGTCGGCACCCTCCCCCGCCAGCCGCAGCGCGTGCGCGACCGCCGCTTCGACACTTTCGTGCGCGCCGCCATCGGAGAACGAATCGGGCGTGACGTTGACGATGCCCATCACCCGGGGCCGGTCGAGCTTGAGCGGGCGGCCGGCGCAGTCCAGCTGTGGGATGGTGTCGAACATGGCGGTTCCATCGGCTTCAGACGGCACAGTATCAACCGCCATTGCTGTCTGGGCCATACCGCCGCCCGGGTATCCGCGCCGAGAACGATGAACCTTAAGATCGACCACCTCGCGCAAAAAGGACCGGGAATATCCCGATCCTTTTTCCTCAAGCCGCAAGCCTCAGGTCTGCGCCGCCGGCCCGCCGATCGGCGGCAGCGGACGCGGCGGCGCGCCCTTGTCCGGCTTGCTCCACCCGGCCGGCGGCGGAGGGTCGCGTCCTTCCATGACCGCATCGATCTGCGGCACGTCGATGGTTTCGTACTCCAGCAGCAGCTTGGCCATCGTGTGCAGCTTGTCGATGTTTTCGGTCAGCAGGTGCTTGGTGCGGCTGTAGGCCTTGTCCAGGATCCCGCGCACGACTTCGTCGATCTTGCGCGCGGTGTCGTCGGATACGTTCTTGTGCTGGGTGACCGAACGGCCCAAGAACACCTCGTCCTCGTCCTCGCTGTAGGCGATCGGCCCCATCTCGGTGGACAGGCCCCACTTGGTGACCATGTTGCGGGCCATCTTGGTAGCGCGCTCGATGTCGTTGGAGGCGCCGGTGGTGACCTTGTCCTCGCCGAAGATCAGCTCCTCGGCCACGCGGCCTCCGTACAGCGAGGCCAGCTGCGACTCGATCGCGGTGCGGTTGTAGCTGTACTTGTCGCCCTCGGGCAGATACATGGTCACGCCCAGCGCGCGGCCACGCGGGATGATGGTGACCTTGTAGACCGGGTCGTGCTCGGGCACCAGGCGGCCGACGATGGCGTGGCCGGCCTCGTGGTAGGCGGTGAGGGTCTTCTCGTCCTCGCTCATCGCCATCGAGCGGCGCTCGGCCCCCATCAGGATCTTGTCGCGGGCCTTGTCGAAGTGCTCCATCCGCACCTCCTTGCCGTTCTCGCGAGCGGCGAACAGCGCGGCCTCGTTGCACAGGTTGGCAAGGTCGGCGCCGCTGAAGCCCGGAGTGCCGCGAGCGATCACCATCGGCACGACGTCCTCGGCCAGCGGCAGCTTGCGCATGTGCACGCGCAGGATCTGCTCGCGGCCCTTCACGTCGGGCAGGCCCACCACCACCTGGCGGTCGAAGCGGCCCGGGCGCAGCAGCGCCGGGTCCAGCACGTCGGGACGGTTGGTCGCGGCCACCACGATCACGCCTTCGCCGCCGTCGAAGCCGTCCATTTCCACCAGCAGCTGGTTCAGGGTCTGCTCGCGCTCGTCGTGCCCGCCGCCCAGGCCGGCGCCGCGGTGGCGGCCGACCGCGTCGATCTCGTCGATGAAGATGATGCACGGGGCGTGCTTCTTGGCCTGCTCGAACATGTCGCGCACGCGGCTGGCGCCGACGCCGACGAACATCTCGACGAAGTCCGAGCCGGAAATGCTGAAGAACGGAACCTTGGCCTCGCCGGCGATGGCCTTGGCCAGCAGCGTCTTGCCGGTGCCAGGCTGGCCGACCATCAGCACGCCGCGCGGGATCTTGCCGCCCAGCTTCTGGAACTTGGTGGGGTCGCGCAGGAACTCGACCAGTTCGCTGACTTCTTCCTTGGCCTCGTCGCAGCCGGCCACGTCGGCGAAGCTCACCTTGACCTGGTCCTCGCCCTGCAGCTTGGCCCGCGACTTGCCGAAGGACATCGCGCCCTTGGCGCCGCCGCCGCCGCCCTGCATCTGGCGCATGATGAAGATCCAGAAGCCGATGATCAGCAGCACCGGCAGGAAGTTCATCAGGATCGAGCCGAGCGAGATGCCGCTGGCCGGCTTGTCGCGGGTGATGGTGACGCCGTTGTTGACCAGCTGGTTGACCAGGAAGTTGTCCTGCGGCCCGTTGACGGTGCCGCTGCTGCCGTCGCTGCGCTTGAAGTTGATCACGTTGGTGACCAAGTTGCCGTCGTTGGTGAACTGGACGGAGGAGATCCGCCCGTTGTCCACTTCCTGGAGAAACTCGGTGTAGGTCACCTCTTTGGCGGCCGCGCCGCCCAGCTTCGGCGAGAAGCTCTGGAACACCACCATCAGCACGACGGCGACGACTACCCACAGCAGCAGATTCTTGGTCAAGTCGTTCATCCTCTTTGACTCCGGCGTTTTCCAGGAAACCCTTCGAAGATCCCGCCTGGCGAAAATCTCGCGGGGCGTTGAACATCAAGGTGGCATGCATCGCGTTGCGTAACCTTACTTCATCTGGATGCGCCGGCCCTGGGCCAGCGCGTAGACCTCTGGCGATCGCTTGCGCGAGGCGTCGGGCTTGCGCATGACCACCCGGTCGTAGCGCCGCCGCAGCTCGCGCACGTAGTCGTCGAAACCGGTGCCCTGGAACAGCTTGATCAGGAACGCGCCGCCGGGTTTCAGGTGATCGTCGGCGAAGCCCATCGCCAGTTCCGCCAAGTGCATCATCCGAGGTTGGTCCACGGCATCCACACCGCTCTTATTGGGGGCCATATCCGACAGCACAAGGTCCACCTGCTGCCCGGCCAGCAGGTCATGCAGCCGCGATAGAACCGCATTTTCCCTAAAATCGCCATGAAGGAATTCGACCCCCGCCAGCGACGGCATCTCCAGGATGTCCATCGCCACCACGCGACCGCTGTCGCCCAGGGCCTTGCGCACGTACTGCGACCAGCCGCCCGGCGCGGCCCCGAGATCGACCACCACCATGCCCGGCTTCAGCAGGCGGTCGCGTTCCAGCAGTTCCTCCAGCTTGTAGGCGGCGCGCGAACGCAATCCTTCCGCCTGTGCCTTCTTCACGTAGGGATCGGCAAAGTGCTCGCGTAACCAGCGTTGACTGCTTTTGCTGCGGGTCGCCATGAGAAGTGGTTCCGGCGGGCGCGTCGTCGACCGCAGGGCATGTCCGAGAGAGGCGCCATGATACCCTGACGATCCTTGCAAACCCTGTACCGAAGCACATGTCGACCGCCCTGACCTCCGCCCAGAACCGCTTCCTGCGGGGCCAGGCCCACGACCTCAAGGCGCTGCTGCAGATCGGGTCGAAAGGGTTGACGGCCGCGTTCCTGGCCGAGCTGGATTCGGTGCTGGAGCAGCACGAACTGGTCAAGGTCAAGGTCGGCGCCGAGGATCGCCAGTCGCGCGAAGCGATGATCGCCGAGATCGCGGAAAAGTCCGATGCAGCGCTGGTCCAGCGCATCGGTCATGTCGCGGTGCTGTATCGTCCCGCCAAGGATCGGCGCCAGATCATCCTGCCCCGGGCCTGAGCGCGGCACGCTCCCAGAACACGCGCATGCAACTGACCCACGAGATTCCCGACTACGCCTATACCCTGCGCGGCGCCGACGGCCGCAGCGCCAGGGTCAACGACCGGGTGCTGACCGCCTCCTTCATTCTGGCGCCCGATCGATTGGTCGAGGACTGGAGCGCGGCGTCGGCCGCAAGCTTGTCGCCCGACGCGCTGGCCCCGCTGCTGGCGCTGGAGCCGGAGTTGGTGCTGCTGGGCTCGGGCGAGCGCCAGCGGTTTCCACCGGCGGTCACCATGGCCGCCTGCCTGACCCGCGGAATCGGAATCGAAGTCATGGCCAATGCGGCGGCGGCACGTACGTTCAACGTGCTGGCGGGCGAAGGACGGCGGGTAGTCGCCGGATTCCTGCTGCAGCGTGCCTGATACGGCGTTCACCGAATGGGCGCCCGGACCCGGGCTTCGGAAAAATCAAGAGTCGAAGCGGCCCGAGGCGCGCACGCCCGGCAGAGACGCGCCACACTTCAGCGTCGGGGCAGGTACTGCAGCGGGTCTACCGGTTTGCCGTTGTAGCGGATCTCGAAATGCAGCATGTCGCGCGCCGCACCGCTGCGACCCATCTCCGCTATCTGCTGGCCGGCCTTGACGTTTTGTCCTTCGTTGACCATGCGCTTGCGGTTGTGTCCGTAGGCGGACAGCCACGCCTCGTTGTGCTTGATGATGATCAGTTCGCCGTAGCCCACCAGCCCCGCACCCGAATACACGACCACGCCATCGGACGCGGCCCCGACCGACTGGCCGCTGGTGCCGCCGATGTCGATGCCCTGCTTGGTCGCATCGCCGGCGACGAAACGGCCGATGACTTGGCCTTCGGTGGGCCAGCGCCATGGGAAGCCGCTGCTCGGGGGCGTGGGAACCGGTGTGGGCGCCGGAGTCGCGGGCGCCGCGGGTCGGATGGGCGCGGCCGGCCGTCTGGCGGGGCCGCCTGGAGATGGAGCGGTGGAGGGTCTGGTCGAGGCGGTGCCGCTACCGGCCGGATACAGCCGCAGGCGCTGGCCGGGATAGATGGTGAAAGGCGCTGAAATAGCGTTCCAAGCGGCCAGGTCGCGGAAGTCGATACCGTTGCGGAACGCGATTCCGTACAAGGTGTCGCCACGCTGCACGGTGACGCTCACGCCAGGCTTGGACACGGACGCGACGCGGCTGGAGGCTGCAGGCAATGTTTGGCGCACCACGCTGGTACTGCAAGCGGCCAGGACCCCCAGCATCGTGACCAGGAGCGTTTGGCGCACCGTCGTTTTCATTGCATGCATGTCTTCCCTGCTCCTCCATCGTCATCCGGCCAGCCATGATCGATCCAGGCATCGGGGGCGGCGCCCCGGCCCGAACGGTAGCAGCCGCCCCGTGCCCCTGGATGAGGATTACGTGAATCCCTCCG
>DATHAV010000193.1:0-1554 GCA_035296505.1 Pseudoxanthomonas sp. | reverse complement strand
CCGGGCCGAAGCTGGCGAAGGTGTTGTACTGGTGGACCTTGCGGAACTCGACGCTCAGCGCCGGCGGCGCGATCGCGTAGCCGATCTTCCAGCCGGTGCAGTGGTAGGTCTTGCCGAAGCTGGAGATCACGAAGGCGCGTTCGGCCAGCGACGGATGCCGCAGCACCGATTCGTGGCGGGCGCCGTCGAACACGATGTGCTCGTAGACCTCGTCGGAGAGCAGCACGATATCGGTGCCTTGGAGCAGCCGCGCCAGCGTGTGCAGATCGGCTTCGCCCAGCATCGCGCCCGACGGATTGTGCGGGCTGTTGATCATCAGCATGCGCGTGCGCGGCGTGATGGCGCGCGCCACCGCGTCCCAGTCGACCGCAAAAGTGTTCGCGTCCAGCGACACGTGCACGGGGGTGGCGCCGGCCAGCTCGATCGCCGGCTCGTAGCAGTCGTAGGCCGGGTCGAGCACGATCACTTCCTCGCCCGCGCGCGCCACCGCATGGATGGCGTTGAAGATCGCCTCGGTGGCGCCGCTGGTGACGGTGACCTCGGTGTCGGGATTCACCTGGCGTCCGTAGCAGCGCAGCGCCTTGCCGGCGATGGCCTGGCGCAGCGTCGGGATGCCGGTCATCGGCGGGTACTGGTTGTGGCCGGCGCGCATGGCGTGGCCCAGCTCGTCCACCAGGCGCCGCGGCACGGCGAAGTCCGGGAAGCCCTGGCCGAGGTTGACCGCGTCGTGTTCGGCCGCCAGCTGCGACATCACGGTGAAGATGGTGGTGCCGACCCTGGGCAGTTTGGTTGCGGGAAGCATCGCCGGTCCAGGCAGTGGGGGAACCGAAGTGTACGCAATGGAATCCGGCGGACAGGGTTCGTCGGCGGTCCATGCGATCAGGACAATGCGGACACCCATCCAATCTGGACGTTTGCCCGTGGCGGCGGTCGTTCGAGCGGGCGCGAGGCCGGTTGGCGTCCGGATGCAAACGGGCGATGCGTGCCTCTGTGTATGGTCATGGGCTCGGCTCCGGCGGCCGGATATAACCCGTATCCCCGATACAATACGTATCGATGACCCAGTCCCCGCCTTCGCATTCACCGCTGCTGAGCGCGCGCGGGCTGGTGTTCGCGCGCAACGACGCCCCGGTGTTCGGGCCGCTGGATTTTTCCGTCGACGCCGGCGAGGCGCTACTGGTGCAGGGCGGCAACGGAGCGGGCAAGACCACGCTGCTGCGCGTGCTCGCGGGCCTGCTGCGCGGCGACGCCGGGCGCATCGAGATCGCCGGCCGGCCCGCCGGCAGCGCGGAGCGTTCGCGTGCGATCGCCTATCTGGGACACCTGGCGGCGCTCAAGGCCGACCTCAGTGCGATGGAGAACCTCCGTTTCCTCTGCGGCCTGCACGGCAGCCGCCCGCGTCAGGGACCCCGGGGCGCGATGGAAATCGTCGGCCTGGCCGGCTACGAGGACGCGCTGGTGCGCCAGCTGTCGGCCGGGCAGAAGAAGCGCCTGTCGCTGGCCCGCCTGTGGCTGTCGCCGGCGCCGCTGTGGCTGCTGGACGAGCCTTACGCC
>DATHAV010000192.1:0-7101 GCA_035296505.1 Pseudoxanthomonas sp. | reverse complement strand
CGCGATCGACTTCATCGATCCTGCGCGCGATACCGTCGCGGCGCTGGGCAAGCAGTTCCATGGCCCCTGGGAGTTCGCGCTGCACGGCCTGAAGACGCCCGCGTTCTGGCTGGCGCTCGCCGGCTTCCTCGCCGCCACCGTGCTGTACCTGGTGCTGTCGCCGGAGTGGCCGGCGCGCATGCGCCACAGCCGTGTCGGTGCGTTCCTGGCCAGCATCCTGGACAAGAAATACTGGATGGATTCGCTGTGGATCGGCGGCTTCGCCGGCGGCGGCGTGGCCCTGGGCGATCTGTCGCGTTCGGTCGACACGCGCGTGATCGACGGTGCCGCGGTCAACGGCAGCGCCAGGCTGATCGACCTGGCGGCCCACCTGTTGCGACGTACCCAATCGGGTTTCCTCTACCACTATGCCTTCGCGATGATCCTCGGCCTGATCGCACTCCTCGCCGTGCTCATCAACTTCTGGTACTGACCTGACCTGGACGGATACGAACACGTGTCGAACTGGCCTTTGTTGAGCGTATTGATCTGGCTGCCGATGCTGGGCGGCGTCGCCGTGCTGGCGCTGGGCAACGCCCGGCCCGGCGCCGCGCGCTGGACCGCGCTGGCGGTGGCCCTGCTGACCTTCGCGGCCAGCCTGGGGCTGCTGACGGGCAGGGACGCCGCCATTCCCGTCATGCAGTTCGTCGAGCAACGCGCGTGGATCCCGGCCTACGACATCGGCTACAACCTGGGTGCCGACGGCATTTCCATCGCCCTGATCGTGCTCACCACGCTGACCACCGCGCTCGCGCTGATCGGCGCCTGGACCGTGATCGAGAAGCGCGTCAGCCAGTACGTGGCGGCGTTCCTGTTCCTCGAAGGCATGATGATCGGAGTGTTCTGCGCCACCGACGCGATGCTGTTCTACGTGTTCTTCGAGGCGATGCTGATCCCGATGTTCCTGATCATCGGCGTGTGGGGCGGCCCGCGCCGCATCTACGCCTCGGTCAAGTTCTTCCTCTACACCTTCCTCGGCTCGGTGCTGATGCTGGTGGGCCTGATCTACCTGTACCTGAAGGCCGGCAGCTTCCAGTTCGCCGACCTCTACCAGCTCCCGCTGAGCGCCACCGAACAGACCTGGCTGTTCTTCGCGTTCCTGGCCGCGTTCGCGGTCAAGGTGCCGATGTTCCCGGTGCACACCTGGCTGCCCGATGCGCACGTCGAGGCGCCGACCGCCGGCTCGGTGATCCTGGCGGCCATCATGCTCAAGATCGGCGGCTACGGCTTCGTGCGGTTCACCCTACCGATCCTGCCCGACGCCGGCTACGAATGGTCCGGTCTGGTGATCGCGCTGTCGTTGATCGGCGTGGTCTACGTGGGCCTGGTGGCGCTGGTGCAGGACGACATGAAGAAGCTGATCGCCTATTCGTCGGTGTCGCACATGGGCTTCGTCACGCTGGGCATCTTCGTCGCCTTCGGCCTGGTGCGCGACATCGGCAGTGCCGACGGCGCGCGCCTGGGCCTGCAGGGCGCGATGGTGCAGATGATCTCGCACGGATTCGTGTCCGGCGCCATGTTCTCCTGCGTCGGCGTGCTCTACGACCGCATGCACACCCGCCGGATCCGCGACTACGGCGGCGTGGCCAATGTGATGCCGTGGTTCGCGGTGCTGTTCGTGTTCTTCGGCATGGCCAACGCGGGCCTTCCGGGCACCAGCGGCTTCGTCGGCGAATTCATGGTCATCCTGGCGGCGTTCCAGAAGAACCCGCTGATCGCCTTCGCCGCCGCGTCCACCCTGGTGATCGGTGCCGCCTACACCCTGTGGCTGATCAAGCGCGTGCTGTACGGCGAAGTGGCCAACCCGCACGTGGCCGCGCTCAAGGACGTCAACGCCCGCGAGGCGCTGGTGCTGGGCGTGTTCGCGCTGGGCGTGCTCGCCATCGGCCTGCGGCCCAAGCCGCTGACCGACCTGATGGAACCCTCGATCGCGCAGCTGGCGGCACAGCTCGCCAGCAGCAAGCTGTAAGGACCTACATGATCGCTTCGCCGATTTCCGCCACCACCGCCGATCTGATGCCGCTGCTGCCGGAGCTGGCGCTGATCGGCGGCGCGTTCGCGTTGCTGATGCTCGACCTGTTCCTCGACCTGCGCCACCGTATCGTCACCCATGTGCTGTCGCTGGCGCTGCTGGGCGTGGTCATCGCCATGATCGCCGGCGGCGCCGGTGGGCATGGCATCGTCTTCAGCGGCATGTTCGTGCGCGACGTGCTGGCCGACGTGTCCAAGATCGGCATCGTGCTGGTGAGCGGGCTGACGCTGCTGTACGCCTGGCCGTACCTGCGCGAGCGCAAGCTGTATTCGGGCGAGCTTCCGGTGCTGCTGCTGCTGGCGACCGCCGGCATGATGATGATGGTGTCGGCCGGCAACCTGGTGATGGTGTACCTGGGGCTGGAGCTGCTGGCCCTGTGTTCGTATGCGATGGTGGCGCTGAATCGCGAGGATGGGCTTTCGTCGGAAGCGGCCATGAAGTACATCGTGCTCGGGTCGCTGGCCTCGGGCCTGCTGCTGTACGGGATGTCGCTGGTGTACGGCGCGACCGGTACCCTCGACTTGGCCGGCATCAATGCGGCCTCGGCTGCCACCGCCGAGCGGACCCTGCTGCTGACCGGCGTGGCCTTCATGATCGCCGGGGCCGCGTTCAAGCTGGGCGCGGCGCCCTTCCACATGTGGCTGCCCGACGTGTACCAGGGCGCGCCGACCCCGATCACGCTGTTCGTCAGCGCCGGCCCCAAGCTGGCGGCGTTCGTGATGATCTACCGGCTGCTGGAGAACGGGGTCGGTCCGCTGGCCGAGCAGTGGCAGATGCTGGTGGCCGGGCTGGCGGCGGCATCGCTGGTGGTCGGCAACCTGATCGCCATCGCGCAGAGCAACCTCAAGCGCATGCTGGCGTACTCGACCGTGTCGCACGTGGGCTTCCTGCTGATGGGCCTGGCCGGGGGCGACGAACGCGGCTATGCGGCGGCGCTGTTCTACGGCATCAGCTACGCGTTGATGTCGGCCGCCTCGTTCGGCGCCATCCTGGTGCTGGCGCGCCAGGGGTTCGAGGCCGACAGGATCGACGACTTCAAGGGCCTCAACGCCCGCAGTCCGTGGCAGGCCCTCTTGGTGCTGTTCGTGATGGCTTCGCTCGCGGGCGTGCCGCCGTTCCTGGGCTTCTGGGCCAAGCTGGTGGTGCTGGGCGCGGCGGTCGACGCCGGACTTTTCTGGCTGGCGATCCTGGGCGTGATCTTCGCCGTGGTCGGCGGTTTCTACTACCTGCGCGTGATCAAGGTCATGTACTTCGACGAGCCGGTGGGCGAGGCGCCGCCGCCGCGGAAGGATCGCGTGGTGCCGGCCGTGTTCGGCATCAATGCGATGGCGCTGCTGGTGCTCGGCTTCTTCTGGAGCCCGCTGATGGCTTGGTGCCAACGCGCATTTGCCTGAGCTCGCCGCCTCAGTGTGCCAGCTTGCGCACGGTTCATAAGGCCGCCAAGCGGATAGAGCGAATACTGGCTCCAGGCCCACGCCTGCTGGCGGCAATGCGCTGACAGCAGGCGTCTCGCGGCAGTTGACCCAAAAGCGGTACCTGCCGATGTCGTTTGCCCTGCACGCGCGGGACGCTGCCACGCAGGGGAGCGAAACGAAGCAGCCCGCAGATCGATTCCTCTGCGTCCATCGTCCTGTCCGCGCAGTCGCTTCCGCAGCCATCCGCAATCGCTCGGCGAGTGCGAACATCGTCTCCAGCGCCGTATCGGGGTTGCAATATCGCGCCGAAGCCACCATAATTCCGCTCCTGATGCGGGGTGGAGCAGTCTGGCAGCTCGTCGGGCTCATAACCCGAAGGTCGCAGGTTCAAATCCTGCCCCCGCTACCATGTCTATCTGCATCGGCAAGCCGGCGACTTCTGCATGGAGCTCGCCGGCTTTTTCATGGACGAAGATCGACTCGCCGAGCAGCTGCCGAATTGCGCCGCGAGCCGCGGGTGCGTCCTTCGTCTTGTTAGCCAGCTTGGCCGCCACGTCCCGTCACACCTCTCGCCTTGGGCAGGAACTGCGCTGGCTGGAAGCTGCGCAGTCCGATCAACTGCGCGCGCCGCTACTTGAATACGGCGAAGATGGTGATTGCTGATCCACGCCGATCAACAAAAGAACGTAGACATGATGATCTGCCTCTGCTACAAATGGGTTAGCACAGAGCAGGAAATGGAATTCATGAAATTGCACGTGATCAGACCGATGCGTTGGATAAATCAGGTGTGTGCCATATCGCGCTGCCGGACGCTAATTGACTCTGCTAGCTATGCAACCTGCGCTTGTCTGTTTTCCTTGTTGCTGGCCACTGGTTGCGCGCAGGAAGGCAGGTCGGCAGATGGCGCAGGTGGCCTTTCCGAGAGCCAGGTACCAGTGCAAGCGACGGGGCAGGAACGCAAGGGTGATGAAGCACCTTATCCAGCATCAAATCCAACAGGCCCGGCTCCTGAGCCTTCAAGCCCTCACCGATTTGCGTCCGATCTCTCGCAACTGGTGCCAAGTCATTTGATTGTTCATTCCGAACACCGTGGTGATCTCGATGGCGATGGGGACGAAGATCTTCTACTGGTGCTAACGATGCAGGGCGGGCCTGAGCTAAGTTTCGAGCCACGCACTTTGATGGTGCTGCGGCAAAACCCACAAGGAAAGCTGGAGAAAGCGGTTCAAAATCCCTCTGCAATCCTCTGCCAATCATGTGGTGGAATGATGGGCGAACCCTTGCAAGGGATCAAGATTTCCGCCGGTGAGTTCTCATTACGCTTTGAGGGCGGTTCCCGGGAGCTTTGGTCGCGAGAGTACCGTTTCGTTTATTCGGTCCAGGCACAAACGTGGCTGTTGAGCGAGTTTGAGAGTGGTGCGCTTGATAAGGCCACGGAAGAGTCCGGCAGCAATCGACTCACCCCAAAGGATTTTGGTTCGATACCGATCGAGCGATTCAATCCTGCGGAGTTATCAGGAGACTCGCTTTCCTAACGGAGCATGACAGAGGAGTGACATGGAATGCCTACTGCCAATGAAATTGCAATGCTGCAAGCAGCCCGCGAAGCCGGCATAACTTCAAGGGATGAACTCGCTAATTTGATGGGACAGCTAACTCACGAGAGCAGTGGTTTCACCCGACTGGAAGAGAGTTTTCGCTACACGAGAGGACTTGACCAGATACCGTACGGTCGGTTCTGCGTGAGGGTAGAGAAGCGGCGGAGGCCGCGCGACTGGAGGCGCTTGAAGGCCGGCCACAAGAGCTTGCTCGGCTCATGTACGGAGGGCGCATGGGAAACGACGATTTGGGTGACGGCTATCGCTATCGTGGGCGAGGCTTCATTCAATTGACCGGCGAAGACAACTACCGCGTTTACGGTGCTGCCCTGGGTCTCGATTTAGTTGGCCATCCAGACATGGCTGCAAATCTCCATAATGCTCCCAGAATCGCTGTGTCCTATTGGCAGCGAGCGGTGCCGCCAGCAGCGCGTGATGATGTCACTGCAGCAACACGCGCCATCAATGGCGGATGGAATGGTCTCGATGATCGCCGCAATCGCGTTGAGGCCTGGCATGCGCAACTGACACCAGAGTTCATGGCTGATCTTGCCGCAGGACGGATTCAGCCCGCCCCAGGGGCGGGTCCAGCTGTGGTGCGCCAGGCGGCCATGGCTGACGGCATCTTGCGCCGCTCCGGGACCGGCCCTGAGGTCAGAGAATTGCAGTCCGACCTGCGTGCCCTTGGCATCCACGACGATAGAAACCGTGAACTACGGGTTGACGGTAATTACGGTTTAGCGACTGAGCGAGCGGTACGACGATTTCAGGAACAGCATGAACTGGCCGTCACGGGTCGTGCAGGGCCGGAGACATTGACGGCAATTCAAGCTGCGCTCCAGCAACGTGATCAATCGCTTCAACCAGTACAGCCCGTTGTGCCCAATGTTCCTGCTCCCCGAGTTCCGGAGCCTCAGCCTGATCAAAGTCAACGTGAGGACAGGCCGCAGGGCGTGGCAGCTGAGTACTCCAGCGTTATGCGCGAGCAAGCCCTGAACGCGGATGGCCAGTTGAACCAGGCGCAAAAATCGCCACTGCTGTCCGAGAAGACTCATCCTGACCATCCCCTCTATAACCAGGCGGTGGCCAAGCTGGAGCAGCTGGGGCCGCAGGCATTTGCCAATCGTCAGCAACTGGAGAACGCTGCTGGCTCGCTAGTGTTCGAAGCCAAGGTCAGCGGCATGCAGCGTGTGGACGTGGTTATCCAGAGCAGGGACGGAACCGGCCTATTTGCCGTACAGGGCAATCCCAACGATCCCGCCTCCCGGCGGATCTACACCGACAAGTCGGCGGCAACGGAACGTTCGCTCGAACAGAGCAGCAATTCACTGTTGCAAGACTTTCAGGGGCAGCATCAGGAACAACAGCGCACCCAAGCACGTGTTGTTTGATAGGTCATAGCGCTAGGCACGGCGGGCTCCCAATGGCGCCCGCTGCTTGGTTTAGAGCGCATCAAGCATCAGGAATGCCAAGAGACCCGAAAGGGGCTTTCGTGTTCTCTAGATTCATTATTGAACAGGTAAGTCTTGGGAGGTAAAGCTGAGTTAAGCCGTGCCGCGAAGCGGCGTCGGCTTGAGTGAACTGCTAGGCCGCACTCTGCTCATCATTGAGCTTGAGTGCTTGCCTAAGAGCAGCTGGGTCCAACGCAGGAAGCTTTGCTTCGATCGAAGCTAAAAGTTTTGCGTTGATCTGAGCAAGCATTGGTCTTAGCTCTCGATTAACGCGATTTGCATGACCGGTCCAATCGGACTTTTTATTAGACTTCAGTGAGGCAATAATTCTTTCGTGATGTTCGATCTTCTCTGAAAGGAGTCGTGCGACATGTATAAGAGAATTTATCTGACTGTTGGCACGGATCTCGTCACGCTGCAGCTTCAATTGCCAGAGCGTGATGGCAAGAGCAATGAGAGCAACGAGTAGTTCCATAGATATCTCCTTAGTTGTGTGTATGACCGAGTCTTTCTATGCGGCCTAACGCCTGAATTAGGCCGACCCGCCAAGCGGGTTCGGCTTG
>DATHAV010000191.1:0-5053 GCA_035296505.1 Pseudoxanthomonas sp. | reverse complement strand
CTCCGCCGAGCGCCGGATAGCGCTCGATCAGCACGGTGTCCAGGCCGAGGTCCGCGGCGCGGAACGCGGCCGTGTAGCCGCCCGGACCGGCGCCGAGCACCACCAGCTGGCACTCGACATCGGCGGTGCGGCCAGTGCCGTTCGCAGGCTGCGGCGCGGCTTCGGCGGCCTCGGCCGCGGGCGCGGCCGGCGACGGCGCCACCGGCGGCCTGGGCCCCTCGTTCCGCGCCCCGGCCTCTGGCGCCGGCGCGGCGGCCGGAGCGGGCTTGGCCTCGGCGGCGCCTTCAGCCTCGACGATCGCCACCACGCTGCCTTGCGACAGCGTGTCGCCCAGCTTGACCTTCAGCTCCTTGACCACGCCGGCGGCGGTGGACGGCACTTCGAGAGTGGCCTTGTCCGATTCCAGCGTCACCAGTCCCTGGTCCTTGGCCACGGTGTCGCCCACCGAAACCAGGATCTCGATGACCGGCACGCCGGCGTAATCGCCGATGTCCGGAACCTTCACTTCAGTCGTGTTCGCCATCTCGTTCCTCTGTCTGTTCCGGAATGCCGGTGTCGCGAATCATGTCCATGGCGATCTCGCGCCGCACTTCCTCGACCGCGTCGTTGCCGCCCGCTGCGGCCGGCGCGGGAGCCGGCGCGGGATCGGGGACCTGGGCCTCCAGGCGCAGCGCGGCCAGCGCCGCCTCGCCGCTGAGCCCGAACAGGCTGCGCACGTTGAGATCGCGCTGCGGGAACGGGATCTCCAGGCAATGCCGCTGCAGCGCCGAGTGCAGCGCCCAGTTGTAGGCCGCCTTGACCGCGCTGGGGCGCTTGGTGGCTTCGGCGTTGAGCCACACCACCAGTTCGAAATCCAGGCTGCTGTCGCCGAAGCCGGCCAGCCATACCTGCGGCCTGCGCGGTCCTTCCAGCTCCAGGGTGAAGGGCAGCTCCGCCGCGGCCTCCAGCGCCGCGCGCTTGACCAGCTCCTTGTCGCTGCCGTAGGCCACGCCGAAGGGAATGCGCAGGCGCCGGGAGACCTCGCGGTAGGTCCAGTTGACCACCCGCCCGCTGACGAACTCCGAGTTCGGAACCAGGATGTCGATGTTGTCGTTGGTGACGATGCGCGTGGCGCGGATCTTCACGTCGCGCACTTCGCCGTGGACGCCGGATTCCAGTTCGACGAAGTCGCCCACTTTCAGCGAGCGGTCGAACAGCAGGATCAGGCCGGAAATGAAGTTGCTGAAGATCGCCTGCAGGCCGAAGCCCAGGCCCACGCCCAGCGCGCCGGCGAACACCGCCAGGCGCCCGACCGGGATGCCGGCCAGCGACAGCGCCAGCAGCGCACCCACGACCAGCAGCACGTACTGCACCACGCGGGTGACGGTGTAGAGGGACGCGCGGTTGGTATTGGGATGGTGCTCGCCGTAGCGGCCCAGCGCCCGCCGCACCAGGATCGTCAGCAGCCACGTGCCCGCCAGCACCACGCTGGCGGCGAGCAGCCCGCCCACCGTCACCTTCAGGCCGGCGAAGGGCAGCAGTTCGTAACCGAGCACCTGTTGCAGGTCGCCGGCCAGACCGCCCGCCCGCGAGGCGCCCGCCGCCCGCACTGCTCCCGCGTTGGCGCCGGCCGCGCTCACCGTCTCACCGCACCCGTCGGACGGTCACCGCCGGCACCGGCCGCCGTGGACGATCATCGGCGCGGCCATGGCTCATAGCAGCACGCGGCGCATGTCGCCCAGCAGCAGCGCCAGGTAGGCGGTGAAGCGCGCGGCCGAAGCGCCGTCGATCACGCGGTGGTCGTAGCTCAGCGACAGCGGCAGCTGCAGGCGCGGCTGGAACGCCTTGCCGTCCCACACCGGCTGGATCGAGGACTTGGACACGCCGAGGATGGCCACTTCCGGCGCATTGACGATCGGGGTGAACGCGGTGCCGCCGATGCCGCCCAGCGAGCTGATCGAGAAGCACCCGCCCGACATCTCCGCCGGGCCCAGCTTGCCCTCGCGCGCCTTGCCGGCCAGTTCGCCCATCTCCCTGGCCAGTTCCGCCACGCCCTTGCGGTCGACGTCGCGGATCACCGGCACCACCAGACCATTGGGCGTGTCGGCGGCGAAGCCGATGTGGAAGTACTTCTTCAGCGCCAGGTTCTCGCCGCTGGCGTCGAGCGAGGCGTTGAAGTCGGGGTACTTCTTCAGCGCCGCGACCGTGGCCTTGAGCAGGAACGCGAGCAGGGTGACCTTGACGCCCGTCTTCTCGTTCTCCTTGTTGAGCGCCACGCGCAGCGACTCGAGATCGGTGATGTCGGCCACGTCGTGCTGGGTGACGTGCGGGATCATGGCCCAGTTGCGCGCCAGGTTGGCGCCCGAAAGCCTCTTGATCCGCGACAGCGGCTTGGTTTCAATCTCCCCGAACTTGGCGAAGTCGACCTTCGGCCAGGGCAGCAGGTCGAGGCCGCCGCTCCCCTGTGCGACGGGGACCGCGGCGGCTCCGCCCGCCCCCGCGCGCCCGGCCAGCGCCGCCTTGACGTAGCGCCGCACGTCCTCCTTGCTGATGCGCCCGGCGCGCTCGCTGCCGGCGACCTGGCGCAGGTCGACGCCCAGTTCGCGCGCCATCAGGCGCACCGCCGGGCTCGCATGCGGCACCTTGGCCGGCAGCACCGAATCGGCGTTGAACTCCACCGGCGGGCTGCTGGGCGGCGAGGCCTGGGCAGCGCTCGTGGAGGTTTCGGCGGATCTTTCCTCGGCGGGCGGGCGCTGCGGCGACGGCACCGCCGCGCCCTGGACCTGCATGCTCTGGACCTGCGTGCCCTGGACCTGGGCGATCTCGCGCTGGGCGAGCTTGTCCGGCGCCTGGGACTGGGACACGGGCTCTACCTTGGCCCCGGTTTCGGTGGCGGGCGCTTGGCCACGACCGCCGGCCGCCTCACCCGCCGCCCGCGGCACGCCGTGCTCGGGGGCGGCGCTCGGGGCCACCGCGCCGGCCGACGCCTGGTCGCCGTCCGTACCGGTCTCGATCAGCGCCACCACCGAACCTTCGGACAGCGTGTCGCCCAGCTTGACCCGCAGCTCGCGCACCACGCCGGCGACGGCCGAGGGCACCTCCAGCGTCGCCTTGTCCGACTCCAGCGTCACCAGCCCCTGGTCCTTGGCCACGGTGTCGCCGACCGCGACCAGCAGCTCGATCACCGGAACGTCGCTGTAGTCGCCGATGTCGGGAACCCGTGCTTCCTTCAGATCGGCCATGCGCTGCTCCAGTGGTCAGGAATGAGATGGGCCTATTGTGGCCATCCGGACACGATGCGCCAACTTCGAAAGGACCGCCGCGCATTGTCCCGCCGGGCCCGCCGACCCTCCGTGAGGAAGGATCGACGGCCGCGAAGCTACGGCGTGTCGCGCCGGGCTGCGGCAGGTCCAGCGCCGGGCGTCTCGCAGACGATGCGCCGGCGCATCGCGTTCGACATTCAGCGCCACCATCGTTCTCGTGGCGCCACAGGCGCCGGGGCCGGGGCCGGGGCCGGGCCGGGGCCGGGGCCGGGGCCGGCAGCAGCGTGGCCAGGCCGATGAGGATCGGTTAGTGCCGCTCTCTCGGCGACCTTCGAATGCTGCGAGCATGCGGTCGCGGCACCGGGCTCACCCACCCTTGCCGCAAGCCGGCACGACCGAGGACAGCGCGTCGGTCGCCGGGAGCTGCGCCGGCCTCACCGTGATCCCAGCCCCGCTGGGCTAGGCTGCCGCTTTCCAACGGAGTCCCCTGACGATGCGCGTCCTCGTGCTGCTGATGTCCCTGGCCATGCCGGCGGTGGCGTGGCTGGCCAACCGCGAAACGTTCGGGCCGACCAACGCCGAAATCTCCAACGCCCATCCCACGCTGCTGGTGGCGGCCGGCTACGCGTTCGCCATCTGGGGGCTGATCTTCCTGCTCGACGTGGCCTTCGGGGTGTGGCAGCTGCCGGCGCGCCGCGGCGCGTCCGGGGCGCTGGCGCGCGTCCGGCTGCCGGCGGCCCTGGGCTTCGCCCTCACCGCGCTGTGGATGCCGGTGTTTTCGATGCAGGTGTTCTGGCTGGCGCTGCTGATCATCTGGGCGGCGCTGGCCTGCCTGCTGGCCTGCGCGCTGATCCTGTCGCGCGACCCGCATCGCGAGCCGGGCCAGCGGTGGCTGGCTTGGCTGCCGCTTTCGCTGCACGCGGGCTGGCTGTCGCTGGCGGCGTTCCTCAACACCGCGCAGGTGATCGTGGCCTACCAGTGGCTGCCGACCGACCGCATGCTGGGCTGGAGCCTGGCGCTGTTCGGGCTGGCGGCGCTCATGCTGCTGGCGCTCAACCGGCGCATGCGCGGCAACCTGGCCTACGCCGCCGCCGCGCTGTGGGCATTGGCGGCGGTCTACGTGCAGCAATCGCGTAGCGGCCTGGCGGGTGCCGACACCGCGGGCTGGATCGCCGTCGCGATCGCGGTGGTCCTGGCGGCGCAGACCCTGTGGCTGCGGCTGCGCCGGAGCCCGCGCGCGGCCTGAGCCGCTCGCCTTAGCCTCAAGGCTGCTGCCAGGGCCTGACCACCAGCAGCGCGCCGGCGATCACCAGCAGCGCGCCGATCAGGCGCAGCGGGTCGATCGGCTGGCGCGCGTGCAGCACGCCGAAATGGTCCAGCAGCAGCGAACTGGCCACTTGGCCGAACACCACCAGGCAGATCAGCGCCGCGGCGCCCATGCGTGGGATCAGCAGCGTCGCCGCAGCCACGTACACCGCGCCGATCAGGCCGCCGGTCCAGGCCCACCAGGGCACCCGCGCCAGCGCCGCCCCATCGAACGCCGGCCGGCTCAGCAGCCACCACGCCATGAGCGCCGAGCTGCCGACCAGAAACGACACCAGCGACGCGAACACCGCCCCGGTCGTCTGCTTGCCGAGCGATGCGTTGATCAGCGCCTGCAGCGGCAACAGCATGCCGATCAGTATCGCCAGGGCCAGGCTTGCCGGGTTCATCCAGTGGGGCTTCCTTGAAAGGTGGCCGCCACCATAGTCGATCGGCCGAACGAAGATTTCACCGCTGCATGCAAGACTCGTCCATGGCTGAAGCCACCT
>DATHAV010000190.1:0-2086 GCA_035296505.1 Pseudoxanthomonas sp. | reverse complement strand
GTGGAGATGTTCACCGCGATCTCGAAGTCGTCCACGCCGCGGTCGCGCCACGCGCGGGCCTGCTGGAACGTTTCCTTCAGCACCCAGTGCCCGATCTGCACGATCAGGCCCAGCTTTTCGGCCACGTGCAGAAAGCGCTGGGGCGCCAGCACGCCCAGTTCCGCGGAGTGCCAGCGCAGCAGCACCTCCATTCCCATCACCCGCCCGTCGTGCGCATTGACCTGCGGCTGGTAGAGCAGGCGCAGTTCGCCGTTGGCGATCGCATCGACCATCTGCTGGGCGATGATGCTTTCGCTGCGGCGGCTGATCGCCGCCCCCTGCTGGTACACGCGCACCAGGTTGAGGCCCTCGTACTTGGCCTGGTCGACCGCGCTTTCCGCGCACTGCAGCAGCGCGGTGGCGGAGTCGGCCTGTTCCGGGCACAGGGCGATGCCGATCGTGGCGGTGAGCACCAGCGTGTACGGCAGCACGGTCATCGGCAGTTCGATCTGGTCGCGCAGGTAGTGGCCGTAGTCCTGCGGCGAAAGCGGCCCCTGGCCGCGCGGCACCGCCACCACGAACTCATCGCTGCCGTGCGACCACACCCGCGCGTCGGGACCGGCCACCCGCCGCAGGCGTTCGCTGACCAGCGCCAGCGCCTGGTCGCCCACCTCCATGCCCATGTTCTCGTTGATCGAGCGGAAGTGGTCGATGTCCAGGTACAGCAGCATCAGGCCGGGGCCGCCGCTCAGGGCGGTGGCGACCATGCTGCCGAGCTCGGGTTCGCCCGCGCCCAGGCGGGGCAGGTGCGGCGGGGCGGGAACGCTGCTCTGGTTCACACGCGTGCGGCCTTGCCGCCGTCGCCGTCGTCCGCCGCTGCCGGCACAGACTCCACCGAGAAGGGCAGCTGCGCGAGGACCGCATACGATCCACCGCCGCGCTCCAGTCGCAACCAGCCTCCGAGGCACTGCGCGCGCGCCTGCATCAGCGCCGGATCCAGGCGGTTCGACAAGCGGCTCGAAACGCGTCCGTCGATACCCGATTCCGCCTCCAGCCGCGATTCCAGCGACAGCGTGTCGTTCCCGGACGCGTGCAGCGAAAGCGACAGCATGCCGGAGTCGATGCCCGAAGCGGCGCGCACGCATTGCTGGGCGATGCGGAAGCAGGCGGCTTCGACTTCCGGATCGGCGCGCCGCGGGAGTGCGGCAAGGTCCAGCCGCACCTCCAGGCCGGGCGGCAGCGCGGCTCGGTCGAGCTCGCCGCGCAGGGCCGCCTCCAGCCCCAGCGCATCGAGCTGCGGCGGCCGCAGCTGGGCGTACAGCTCGCGCAGCTGGGCGACGGTGTCGTCGGCGATCCGGATGATCTCGAGCAGGTCGTCCCGTCGCTGGACGGGATCGGCCTCGTCCAGGCCCAGGTGCGCGGACATCTTGATCGCCGACACCGCCTGGCCCACGCGATCGTGGAGCGCGGCGGCGACCGCCTGCCGCTCGGCCTCGTGCACGGACGACAGCCGGCGGAACATGGCTAACGGAGTGGCTGCTTGGGCAGGATCGCCCGGCGCGGACGGCGTCGCCGCCACGTCGATCTGCGCCGTCGGCGGACGTGATGAAAGTGGCTGCGGCATGGCGGCAGTATGCCAGCCGGCCCATGCCGGACCCCATCGGCATCGAGACCTGGAAACGCGTTTTGCGATGGACTGCGTATTTGCATTAGCGCCGCCGCATCGTGCGCGGCGGCCGCCGACGGAAGATTCTTTCAGAACAGTTCGACCGTGCCCACGCCCATGTTCTGCTGGGCCACCGCCTTGTGCGGCGGCCGCTCCCATTCGCTGCGCTGCTCGCGCAGGCGGTTGCCCAGGTTGCGCAGCGAGGACATCAGGTCGCCGTCCATGGCGCCGCCGCTGCGCTGCAGCAGCTCCTGCAGCGACACCGCCTCGCGGTTGATCGCGGTCAGGCGGTCGAGGTGGGTCAGGGCGCCGCCCAGCGACTGGGTGGCGATGTCCTCGAACTGCAGGGCGCGCACCGCGTCGGCCACGCTCAGGTCGATGGCCTGGCCGCACTGGGAAATCTCGCGCATGCCGTCGCCCAGCGAGTCGGTGATGGCCGAG
>DATHAV010000189.1:0-3846 GCA_035296505.1 Pseudoxanthomonas sp. | reverse complement strand
CAGCGTGCGCAGTTCCTCGAGGCTGTGGATCGCCTCCAGCACGGTCTCGCAGGCCAGCGGCAGCGGCAGGAAGCGATGCGCCAGGCTGATCAGCTTGATCGGCGGCGCGGCGGTGCCGTCGGCGGTGTCGAGCAGCGCGATGCGGATGGTCTCCGGGCGCAGCGTGCGCAGCTGGCCCAGCAGCGTCGAAGGCGACATGTCCGGCAGCGCCGGCCCCACGATCACCACGTCGACTGCGGACTCGGCCACCGTCAGCATGGCCGCATTGGCGTCGGCGACCGTTTCGACTTTCCACTCCTCTCCCAGTTCGCTGATGTAGTCGCCGAGGTCGGCGGGCAGGCAGCCGGTATCGCCAACGTAAAGAATCCTCAAGACACGTCTCCTCGGATGGGTGAAGGTTGCGGCGGTGCGCCTGGGTCTTCGGATGGCGCTCCTCTAGCACTTCGGCCCCCGGCACCGGATCTTTAATCCCTTCGACGCTTAGTGCGAAGCCGCTCACGGTCCTCGGTCGCAGCGCGCGATCGGTGGGAGTGCCGCAGCGCCCATGATCGCTATCGGTCTGCCTGGACTTCACCGGAGCCCGCATGCTGGCTGGCTGGGTGCCGCACAACATCGGCGCTGCATCCGGACGCGGGAGCGGTGCGTATTTTACGCCAACCAACAACGAGGTCCTTATGGGACTGGCGCCCTCCACTCTTCTCCTTGCCGCTGCCACGGCCTGCCTTTGGGTCCTGGCCGGCGTGCCGCTGTCGGCGCGGGCATCGGATTACTACGAGGGACTGGCCTACGCCAAGGGCGGCCAGACCCTGCTGTATCGCGAGGCGCACTGGCTGCACGAGGACGGCGGCCGCCTGGTGCTGTACCTGTGTCCGCTGGGGGAACCGTTCGCGCGCAAGCACGTGCGCGGCGGCGGACCGGCGCCGGATTTCGAATTCGTCGATGCCCGCAGCGGCTACCGCGAAGGGGTGCGCACGCGCGACGGATGGCGCGAGGTGTTCGCGCGCGATTCGGCCGCGGCCCAGGAGCAGCGCAAGCGGCTGGCGCCCGGCGCGGTGCAGGTGATCGATGCGGGGTTCGACAGCTACATCCGCCAACATTGGGAGGCGATGGTGCCGCCGGCGCAGCGGCGGGTGTCGTTCCTGGTGCCCAGCCGCCTGCAGGCGATGGAGTTCCGCTTGCGTCCGACCGCCGGGCCTGCGGGATCGCGCAGCTACCGCATGGAGCTGGACGCCTGGTACGGGCGCGCCCTGCCCGGCATCGCGGTCACCTACGCGGCCGGCGGCCGGCGCCTGCTCCGGTTCGAGGGCATCGGCAACATCCGCGACAGCGCAGGCAGATACTCGCCGGTGCGGATCGAATTCCCCGCCGACCGCAGCTACCGCGCCAGCAAGGCGGAACGCGACCGCGCCGCCGCGGCCACGCTTGTCGCCCGCTGCCGCGACGCGTGAACATGCCTGCCCTCGCCCCCTGGTTCGCGCTGCAACCCGCGCGCGCCCGCCCTTCCCTGTCCTCCGGAGACGCCGCATGGTCAATGCTTACCTCTACCTCAACGCAGCGCTGTACGCGCTGCTCGCCGCCTGGTGCACGCTCATGCCGGCGCAGACCGCGGCCGCGGTCGGCTTCCAGGCGCTCGACAAGTCGGGTCAATCCGAATACCTGGTCATCTATGGCGGCCTGCAGTCCGGCATGGCGTTCCTGTTCGCCTACTTCGCCCGCACCGGACAGCCGCGCAACGGGCTGGTGCTGGCGCTGGCGTTTTACGTTCCCATCGTCCTGTATCGCGGGTTCACCCTTGCGCAGCTGTGGCCGGTGGGCATCACCACCACGGCGCTGGCGGTACTCGAATGGCTGCTGCTCGTCACAGCAATGGTTCTGTGGGCACGCATCCGTCGCTCCACACCGGCTGTCGACGCGAAGTGATGGTGTAGCATTCGGCCTTCTCTGCCGTCCCCGAACAGGTACGCGAATGCTGGCGACACCCGAAGCACCCACGTCCGAGCACGATGAGCCAGGCAGGTTGCTGCTGGCCACCGCAAAAGGCGATACGGCTGCCTTCGAACAACTGTACCGGGTGACGTCGCCGCGTCTGTTCGGCGTGTGCCTGCGCATCGTGTCCCAGCGCAGCGAGGCCGAGGACGTGCTGCAGGAAGTGTTCGCCAACGTCTGGCGCAAGGCCACGCAGTTCGACCCGCGGCGCGCCAGCGGCGTGACCTGGCTGACGATGATGGCGCGCAACAAGGCGATCGACCACCTGCGCGCCAACCGCGCCAGCCGTCAGTCGGTGGCCATCGAACACGCCGAGGACGTGGCCGAAACCGGACCCAACGCGCAAGCCGCCGCCGAGATCGCGATCGAAAGCCATCGCCTCGACGTATGCCTGGGCGAGCTCGAAGCGCCGCGCCGGCAGCTGCTGCGCACCGCGTTTTTCGAAGGCCACACCTACGAGGAGCTGGCCCGGCGCAGCGGCACGCCGCTGGGCACCGTGAAAAGCTGGATCCGCCGCAGCCTGACCAAGCTCAAGGCGTGCCTGGAACGATGAACACTTCGAGCAACCTGCCGCTGGACCAGGACCCGCCCGAGCGCGACGTGCTCCCCGGCGAATACGTCCTGGGCGTGCTCCACGCCGCCGAACGCCGCCGCGTCGAACGGCTGATCGATACCGATCCCGCGTTCGCGGCCGACGTGGCCGCGTGGGAAAACCGCCTGCAGCCGCTGGCCGACGAGATCGCGCCGGTCATGCCGCCGGACTACCTGTGGGCGCGCATCAGCAGCATGCTGGGCTTGGGTCCAGCGCCGCGCGCAGCGGTCGCGCCCGAACCGCAGCGAGACTCCCTGTGGCAGAGCCTGGGCCTGTGGCGCCTGCTCACCGCCGGCGGTTTCGCCACCGCCGCGGTCTGCCTGTTCGCGCTGTTGAACGCGGCGCGCGTGCCGCAGCTCTCGCCTGCGACCCCGCCGGTGGCGACCGCGCCCGATACGCCGCCGCCGCCCGCCGCGCCGGTCGAAATGGCCTCCACCCTCACCCAGGACGACGGCCAACCCGGCTATGTCGCCACCCTGGACGCGGCCCGCGGCCGTATCACCGTCACGCCGCTGCAGCCCGCGGCGGAAGACGACGGACGCGTGCCCGAGCTGTGGCTGATCCCGCCCGATGGCGTGGCCCGGTCGCTGGGCGTGTTCGACGAAACCGCGCCGCAGTCGGCGGACATCCCGCGGGAATTCCTGGCGCTGCTCAGCGCCGAAGCGATCCTTGCGGTCACTCTGGAACCCCCGGGCGGCGCGCCCGGCGGCGTCGCCACCGGACCGGTGGTGGCCAAGGGCGGACTGCGGCTTCTGGCCATGGCGCCTTGAGCCGACGCGGCCACCAGGGCCGCTTCCGCTAACTGTGCAGCCGGCGGTGACCCGCCGTCAAAAAACCGTCGTCGGCGCATCGAACCGCACGTGATCGTCGTGCCGGCGCGGACTCAGTCTGGCTCGGGAATTGCAGCCGCACGGCTGCAAAGCCAACGCCGATCGCGCATCCGCCGCCGTGGTCGCAACGTAACAGCACCACTTCCCGCAGCGAGCCTCCCGTGCCACCTAGTCCGTTACCGACCCACCCGCAGGCGCGCGCGCGCGCCGGCCGCTGGCACAGCATCGTGCGCTGGTTCGACACCAGCGCCGACGCGCCCCTGGACGATGCGCGCGCCGATCGCGTGGACTGGCTGCGTACCGCCCCCTTCGTCGGTCTGCATCTGGCGTGCCTGGGGGTGTTCTGGGTAGGCGCGTCGTGGTTCGCCGTCGGCATGGCCGCGGCCCTGTACGCGGTCAGGATGTTCGCGTTGACCGGCTTCTACCACCGCTATTTTT
>DATHAV010000188.1:0-1526 GCA_035296505.1 Pseudoxanthomonas sp. | reverse complement strand
CCGCATCGCCGAGCGCAGCGGACGCGTCCGCCCGCGTCCGCCCCTGCGGGCGACGACGCTATGGCGCGACTACCGGAAGAACGCCCGGTCCTGCAAGACCTCCTGGTGTTCGCGCGGCAGCCGCGGCTGCGTGCACCAGCTGCCGTCCGACCTCATCACCACCGACCTGGTGTCGAGCCCGGCGCTGCGCTACGTAGGGCGCTGCTGCCGGAGCATCGATAGCGCTCAGGCCAGTTCGAGCAGTTCGCCGGCAATTGCGCTGCCCGCGAGGTGCAGGAAGCCGACCGAAACGGGCAATCTGAAGCGGCGCGGGCCGGCGCTGCCCGGATTCAGATAGAGCACGCCGTCGCGCGCGTGCAGCCCGGGCCTGTGCGAATGCCCGCAGACCACCGCATCCACGCCCGCGGCCGCGGGGTCGAACGCCAGCGCCTTGAGATCGTGCAGTACGTGCACGCGCGCGGCCGCCAGCGCCAGGTCCAGGCGCTCGGGCAGCGACTGCGTCCAAGGCGCGCGGTCGATGTTGCCGCGGATCGCGGACACCGGCGCCAGCGCGCGCAGCGCGTCCAGCACCTCGGGGGCACCGACATCGCCCGCGTGCACGATGTGGTCGCAGCCACGCAGCGCCTCCAGCGCCTGCGGGCGCATCAGCCCGTGGGTGTCGGAGATCACGCCGATCCGCACGTGTGGTCAGCACGGCTGCGCATGCTTGCATGCGCTCGTGTCTCAGTCATGCCCTGCGCGAACTCCAGCGCCGTCGCCATCGCCGCCGGGAGCACGGTGCGGTGGCCCTCGCCCTCGAACAGTTCGAAACGGCAGTCCACTTGCTGTGCCCGCAGCCGCTCGCCCAGGGCGCCGGCGTTGGCGATCATGTGCAGCTCGCCCAGTGTGGCGGCATGTGCTTCGCCGTCGATGGCCGCCGGTTTTTCCGGTCCGGCGGTCTGCTCTTCGGAACCCACGCTCAGCAGTACCCGCGCCGCGCGCATCGCCGGCCAGTCGGCGCGATCCAGTTCCTGCAGCAGGCGGCACCGGTCCCACCAGATCGAGGGGCTGGCGGCGACGTAGCGTTGGAAGGCCAGCGGACGCGCCACCAGCGCATGCAGCGCGAACAGCCCGCTCAGCGAATGCCCCACCAGCGTCTGCCGCCGCGGATCCAGCGGCAGCTCGGCGAGGCAATGCGGCTGCAGCGTCCCGGTGAGGAAGCGCAGGAAGGCGTCCGCATCGCCGTCCTCGCGCCAGTGCCCGTCGCCGCCGCGCGGTGGCGGCACCTCGTGGCGCGCGGGCAGGGTGAAGTCCCGGCGACGCAGGTTCGGGTCGACGCCGTCCTTGTCGACGTCCCAGCCGATGCCGATCACCGCGATGTCGTTGGCGCCCGACTCGTGCAGCGCGTGCTGCATCGGCGCCCAGGTGGTGGGCACGTCCAGCAGCCAGATCACGGGATACCCCGCCGCCGGCGCGTGCGCCTGCGGCAGGTGCACGCGGATGGCGTAGTCGCGCTGGCGATCGCTGGTCATGCGCAGGTGCATGGG
>DATHAV010000187.1:0-3149 GCA_035296505.1 Pseudoxanthomonas sp. | reverse complement strand
ATCTGCCCCGCAATCTGCTCCTCGTCCAGCCGCTTGAGGTTGAACTGCAGGCAGCGCGACAGCACCGTCACCGGCAGTTTCTGCGGATCGGTGGTGGCCAGCAGGAACTTCACGTGCCCGGGCGGCTCCTCGAGGGTCTTGAGCAACGCGTTGAACGCCGCCTTGGAGAGCATGTG
Organism: Pseudoxanthomonas sp.; assembly: GCA_035296505.1. Classification (GTDB taxonomy): domain Bacteria; phylum Pseudomonadota; class Gammaproteobacteria; order Xanthomonadales; family Xanthomonadaceae; genus Pseudoxanthomonas_A. The sequence continues at coordinate 2,973 of DATHAV010000187.1, read as the reverse complement.
CACCTCGTCGATCAGGTACACCTTGAACTTGCCGCGCGAGGGCATGTACTGCGCGTTCTCGATCACCTCGCGCACATCGTCCACGCCGGTGTTGGACGCCGCGTCGATCTCCAGCAGGTCCAGGTAGCGGCCGGCGTCGATGTCCAGGCAGGTCGAACACTCCACGCAGGGGTCGGCGCCGGTGCCGGCTTCGCAGTTCAGCGACTTGGCGAAGATGCGCGCGATCGTGGTCTTGCCCACGCCGCGCGTACCGGTGAACAGGAACGCGTGGTGCACCCGGCCCGTATCCAGCGCGTTGGTCAGCGCCCGCACCACGTGTTCCTGGCCCACGAGCTCGGAAAAACGCTTCGGACGCCACTTTCGGGCGAGGACCAGGTAGGACATCGGCGGGCCGCTTATATCGGGACGGTCATTGTGCCACGGGCGATCGCGGCGCCTGCCGACGCACCACTGAACACCGCGCCGCATGCGGCCCTCGCAATAACGCCGCGCGGCCGCTAGACTTTGCGCCCCTGAACGCCGGCTCGAGCCGGCTCGAAGGTCCGGAGAGGTGTCCGAGTGGTTGAAGGAGCACGCCTGGAAAGTGTGTAAGCGTCTAAACCGCGCTTCGGGGGTTCGAATCCCCCTCTCTCCGCCAGATTACGATTTAAGTGCTTGAATTTCAAAAGGAATTAGAGAAATAACGTTTTGATACCATACTGCTACCCATGATGAAGAATGGGCGCAGCTTTGATTAATTCGTGAGCTGAATCAAGGCACCTGTACAAATGGTAGTTTTTTCGTCATTGAGGCATGCAGCTCCAAGAGACTGATTGGCGCGTAGAGTAATCTTACTTATCCACAGCTTGTGCCATCGCGAGTGCACAGCCCCAGCGGGTAGCCTGCATACATTCTTTAATGCGGCTATCAAATGGCTCTTTTCAAACCACCTTCTGTGGGCGCGATTGTTCTCTGCAGGTTCCCGGAAGGCTTAGAACCTCCGGAGATGGTGAAAAATAGGCCAGTAGTAGCCATCACGCCCTTACTGGAAGGTCGCTGGAACCTTGTAGGAATAGTGCCGCTCAGCACTACGGAGCCAGCTCCTATATGCGCGCACCATCATGAGCTACCGGTGCGGAGCATGCCTAAGCGCCTGCAATCGACAACTTCGCGTGTTTGGGCAAAGTGCGACATGGTGTACACGTTCTCTCTGGACCGCCTTGACCGCTTCATCGCCGGGCGAGATAGACGCAGCGGGGCTCGTCTCTATGAAGTCGGACAAATAGACTTGGTTGACATTGTGGCGATAAGAAGGTGCATTGCAGCTGCATTTGGGATAGAACAGCCGCCACTATAAGAATCAATAACTTACTGTAACTGTTGCCTGATAAAGTCTCATTGACTGAAACTTTCCGAAGGTCTAGTATTCGCTCCGATGCCAGCGCAAGCTGGCCGGTGAGACTGCCGCTAGGCCGAAAGGTAGTAACGGCAGCAGGGCCGAAGATGCGATGACAAGCGCTTCGGTTCTCGATTTGAGGCCCTGCTTCGGCAGGGCCTTTGTCTTTTTAGACTCACTAGACCGCAGTAGCTAGTGCGATCTGGCCTCAAGATAGCCAAGAAACACAAAAGCCCCTTGCGGGGCTCTTGGTGCCATCGGCACTTGATGCGGGTCTTAAACCGCAGCCCCCTTCCGGTTGGGTGCAATGGCCTGACGACAGGTACAGGTTGCGCTCTAGGTGCTGGCCGGTGAATCAGGACACCCCGCGCCCGCGGGTCAGACTTCTCTGACCGCTGCAATTGGCTTCAGTGGGTAGGACGGTAAACGTGGCCCACGAAGTTGCCGGCGCTATCGTCGGTTTCGAGCATGTCGATCACTACGCCTGCCAAGCCTGCCGAATAGGAACTCGGCCAGCGGACGCCGGGCCGGTCCTCGTCCTCCATTAGGGTCCACAGTGCCACCGGGTATTCGGTCTTGCTACCGTCGGCCTCGCTGAAAACCGAGAACCAGCCGGGAATTGCAGGAGTGATGCTGACTACTTTTGCCATGTTTATTTCTCCGTTAGGTTGGTAGAAGTTGCGTGAAGAAGATGGCATGACAACAACACCTTGTCAACAGAAATTCTTTGTAGATCAATAAGTTGTCCCTAGTGTCCCTAGTGTCCTGTCCCTCATGTCCCTTTCATCCCCAGCTAGTCGACCCCGTCCGCCAACCGCCCACGCCTGGCGACGCCTTCCCGGCGCCGACGCTCGGCTTCGATCCGCTTCGCCAATGCTTCGCCCGACTCGCCGGCCTGCTGGGTGATGTTGTAGGTGTGCGTCGACGCATCCGTGACGCCACGCCCTCCACGCGCGGCCGCAGCGGGCACGCGCGGCGGTACGCGGCCACGGCCCGCCGCAGGTGCCGCCAGACCATCGCGCGCCGCCTGCTGGGCGTCCTGGCCGCCGCCGAATGCGCGGGCGGCGAGCGCAGCGGTAGCGCCGACTGCGGGGATCTTGGACACGATGGCGCTCACCGCCGCCGCCTTGCCGACCACCCAGCCGATCACGCGCGCCAGGGCGGCGAACCCGCGCAAGCCGTTGGCGATCACCGCACCGATTACGGCGCCGAGCACCCGGCCCGCATTCGCGGCGCCCTGCAGCTGCTCGCTGGTCATGTTGATCGGCGCGACCAGCTTCACGATCCAGTTCCACGCCTGGCCGATCACGTTGGACAGCGATTGCCAGGCGGGGCGCAGCGGCGCCATCGCCGCGGCGACCTCGGCCAGCGCCGGCCCGACCGCCGCCCGCACGCCGTCGAACATGCCGCCGATGAATGCCTTGATCGGCTGCCAGTATTTGCGCACGACCAGGGCGGCGGCAGTGATAGCGCCGACGGCGAGCGCGACCGGCCCGCCGCCGATGGCGGCGAACGCGACCCCGATCCAGCGCACCACGCCGGCGACGCCCATCGCTGCCCCGCCCATGCGCCCCATCGCAGCCAGCGCGCCGTTCGCG
>DATHAV010000186.1:0-5630 GCA_035296505.1 Pseudoxanthomonas sp. | reverse complement strand
AACATATCGTCATTCAGCTACGCGATGCCAACTCCTCCGCACTGGTGCGAGAGGCGAGCAGTGAGAAGTCTCGCCACGTGGTGATGCCGCTGCGCCTGTGAAAACTCTTGTGTTCCACGTGAAACTGGAACGCCTGGATTTATCGGGCATTTCCTTTTGACACGTCAGCCGCCTGCTGCTTGCTTGCGGGCGCTACCGTGCAATTGAAACGGCTCATCGTAAGCAACCTGCGACGACTCGCAGAGGCTCGGCTGGAGCCAGGACCGGGGTTCAACCTGATCATCGGGGACAACGGCGCCGGCAAGACCAGCCTGCTGGAAGCCCTGCACCTGATGGCCTATGGGCGCAGTTTCCGCGGACGCGTGCGCGACGGATTGGTGCGCACCGGCGCCGAAGCGGTCGAAGTGTTCGTCGAATGGATCGAAGGCAGCCCGCCTCGATCCCGCCGCGCCGGCCTGCGACACAGTGGGCAGGCGTGGAGCGGCCGTTTGGATGGAACGCATGTCGCGCAGCTGGGCGAACTTTGCGCGGCCCTGGCCATAGTGAGCTTCGAACCAGGCAGCCACGCGCTGGTCACAGGCAGTGGCGAACCGCGCCGCCGTTTTGTCGACTGGGGCTTGTTCCACGTGGAACCAAATTTTCTTCCAGTCTGGCGTCGATATTCACGTGCCCTCAAGCAGCGCAATGCGGTGCTGAAGGCCAAGGCCGGCAGCGCGGAACTCGACGCATGGGACCATGAGCTGTCCGAGGCGGGTGAACCTTTGACCGAGTATCGGCAGCATTATCTGCAGGAATTGCAGCCGCGGCTCGAGTCGGTGGCGGCAGAACTGGTCCCTACACTAGGCCAGGCATTGATCGAGTTCCATCCAGGTTGGCGGCGGCATGAGCTTTCATTAGCCGACACGCTGCTTCTGTCCCGGGAACGCGACAGGACCGTCGGATACACGAGCGTCGGACCGCATCGGGCCGATTGGCGGGTGGACTATGCGGCCCTGCCGGGGCGCGAGGCACTATCGCGAGGTCAGGCCAAGCTGACCGCGCTGTCCGTTTTGTTGGCCCAGGCCGAGGATTACGCGGCCCGACGTGGAGAGACGCCGGTGATGGCGCTGGACGACTTGGCCTCCGAACTGGACCAGAACCACCAGCGCCGCGTGCTCGAGCGCCTGTCGAACAGCGGCGCCCAGGTTTTTTTGACGGGAACCGAACGTCCTGCCTCATTGGCCGTTCTGCAGATTTCGCTTGCGGGGTTCCACGTGGAACAAGGTGTCGTGCGCCAGGTATAACCTCTTCTGCCGGCGGCGGGGCAATGGCTGCAGCTGCTATGATTCGCCGCTTGGTCCCCCTCTGATTCTGGCATCCATGCCTTCGTGGAGCGCCCGCGGGACGTCCTGCAGCCGACAAAAAGCGAATGACCGACGACACGACTCCTGCCTCTCCGAACAGCAACTACGACTCCAGCAAGATCACCGTCCTTCGTGGCCTGGAGGCTGTGCGCAAGCGTCCCGGCATGTATATCGGCGACGTGCACGATGGTACCGGCCTGCACCACATGGTGTTCGAAGTGGTGGACAACGCGATCGACGAAGCCCTTGCGGGTCATGCCGACGATGTGATCGTGAAGATCCTGGACGATGGGTCGGTTTCGGTATCGGACAACGGCCGCGGCATTCCGGTCGATATCCACAAGGAAGAGGGGGTGTCGGCCGCCGAGGTCATCATGACCGTGCTCCACGCCGGCGGTAAGTTCGACGACAACAGCTACAAGGTTTCCGGTGGCCTGCATGGGGTAGGCGTCTCGGTGGTCAATGCGCTTTCCGAGCACCTGTGGCTCGAGGTGTGGCGCGATGGGTATCACTACCAGCAGGAGTACGCGCTGGGCGAGCCGCTGTACCCGCTCAAGCAGCTGGAGAGCTCCGACCGGCGCGGCACTCTGCTCCGGTTCAGGCCCGCGGCCGAGATCTTCACCGATGTCGAGTTCCACTACGACATCCTGGCCAAGCGGTTGCGCGAGCTGTCGTTCCTCAACTCGGGCGTGAAGATCACGCTGATCGACGAACGCGGCGAGGGACGGCAGGACCTGTTCCAGTACGAAGGCGGCATCCGCAGCTTCGTCGAGCACCTGGCCCAGCTCAAGACTCCGCTGCACCCCAACGTGATCTCGGTGACCGGCGAGCAGAACGGCATCACTGTCGACGTCGCCCTGCAGTGGACCGATGCCTACCAGGAAACGATGTTCTGCTTCACCAACAACATCCCGCAGAAGGACGGCGGCACCCACCTGATCGGTTTCCGTGCCGCCCTCACCCGCACGCTGTCCAACTACATCGAGCAGAGCGGCATCGCCAGGCAGGCCAAGATCAGCCTCTCCGGCGACGATATGCGCGAAGGCATGATCGCGGTGCTCTCGGTCAAGGTGCCGGATCCGAGCTTCTCATCGCAGACCAAGGAAAAACTGGTCAGTTCCGACGTGAGGCCGGTAGTTGAGAGCACGTTCGGCGCACGTTTGGAGGAATTTCTGCAGGAACACCCGGCCGAGGCGCGCGCCATCGCGGGTAAGATCGTCGACGCCGCCCGTGCCCGCGAGGCTGCGCGCAAGGCCCGCGACCTGACCCGGCGCAAAGGCGCCTTGGACATCGCCGGACTGCCGGGAAAGCTGGCCGACTGCCAGGAAAAGGATCCGGCGCTGTCGGAACTGTTCATCGTCGAGGGCGACTCGGCCGGCGGTTCGGCCAAGCAGGGCCGCAACCGCAAGAACCAGGCGGTGCTGCCCCTGAGAGGAAAAATCCTCAATGTGGAGCGCGCGCGCTTCGATCGCATGCTTGCCTCGGCCGAGGTCGGTACGCTGATCACCGCGCTCGGCACCGGCATCGGGCGCGACGAGTACAACCCGGACAAGCTGCGCTATCACCGCATCATCATCATGACCGACGCCGACGTCGACGGCTCGCACATCCGCACGCTGCTGCTGACGTTCTTCTACCGGCAGATGCCCGAGCTGATCGAGCGCGGCCACGTCTATATCGGCCTGCCGCCCCTGTACAAGCTCAAGCAGGGCAAGCAGGAGATGTACATGAAGGACGATGCGGCGCTCAACGTCTACCTCGCCAACAGCGCGGTGGAAAACGCGGCGCTGGTGCCGGCCGAGGGCGAGCCGCCGATCACCGGCAGCGCGCTGGAAAAGCTGCTGTTGGCCTATGCCGGCGCACGCGACGCCATCGCGCGCAACGCCCACCGCTACGACCCTATCCTGCTCGAGTCACTGATCGACTTCACCCCGCTGGACATGGCCGCCCTGTCGGAGAACATCGACGAGCGCCATGAACTCGACGCTCTCCAAGCCCGGCTCAACCGCGGCGGCATCGGCAGTGCGCGCTATGGACTCATCCTGCAGGGAGGCAACGAAAGCCGGCCAGCCGCACTGCTGGCCACGCGCAGGCACATGGGCGAGGAGCTGATCCAGGCGCTGCCGCTGTCGATCTTCGATTCCGGCGAGCTGCGTCCGCTGCGCGACGCGGCGGCGGTGCTGCACGGCCTGGTGCGCGAAGGCGCCTACATCATGCGCGGCAACAAGACCCAGCCGATCGACAGCTTCGCCCAGGCGCAGGCCTGGCTGCTGGACGAAGCCAAGCGGGGCCGAAGCATCCAGCGCTTCAAGGGCCTGGGCGAAATGAATCCGGAGCAGCTCTGGGATACCACGGTCAATCCGGAAACGCGCCGGTTGCTGCAGGTAAGGATCGAGGACGCGGTCGCCGCCGATCAGATCTTCAGCACGCTGATGGGCGATGTGGTCGAACCGCGCCGGGCCTTCATCGACGACAACGCGCTCAAGGTGTCAAACCTCGACGTTTGATTCAGATCGTCCATTCGATGCCGCAAGCATGATTCACGGCCGTTTCGGCCGCCCCTGAAGACGCCGACGGATTGTTCGAGCCACTGCAACGGCCGGCGCCGGCGCCCGCCTGGATGATTGGATGAGTCCACTGCGCGCGTTGTAAGTTTTTCAACTAGTCTCGAGCGTCCCCTGCTTGGCTTCTTCACCCACTCAGCCTGTCGCTGATGTCGATGCTCGTGCTGGCGATGCTGCGCGCGCCGGGTAAGCGAGCATGCTCCTCGGTCTGCAGCGCAGTCTTACATTGGAACGGGAGTCGCTCGTGCAGTGGTGAATGTCGCACAGCTGTCGCTTTTTCCTGCTTTTATACGCATTCTCGCGCTCTATGCGGCGATTGCCGCCCACGCGCTGAAATCGCCTGTGGCGCTTGCCATCCCAAAGGTCCTGTCGATTCTTGACGCGATTTTGTTTGACGAAATGTTAAGGCGGCGCTGGCCACACTGGCCGCTCACTTCGGGACCGTCATATGAAGCACTGGATTCTGTCAGCCGTCATTGCCGTCACCGTCGCGGCCTGTGCCACGACCACCTCGTCGACTGGCCGAACGCAGTATGTGGGTGCACTCTCTCAGCAGCAGCTCAACCAGCTAGGCGCGCAGGCATTTGCCGAGGCAAAAGCCAAGGGTCCGTTGAGCGCAGACTCCGAGCAGAACGCCTACGTGCGCTGCGTGGTCAACGCACTGGTGCGGCAGCTGCCGGCACAGTCGCAGTCCGCCGCATGGGAGACGGCGATCTTTGCGGAAAAGGAACCTAATGCGTTCGCTTTGCCGGGCGGCAAGGTCGGCGTCAACACCGGCATCTTCAGCGTCGCGCAGAACCAGGACCAGCTGGCGGCGGTGCTAGCGCACGAAATCGGCCACGTCGTCGAGAACCACCACGACGAACGCATCACCCGGCAGATGGGCGCAGCGGGTGCGGTCCAGCTGCTCGGTGCAGTTGCCGGCGGCACGCGCTTCGGTCAGCAAGGCTCGCAGCTCGCGACGCAGGGCGGCAGCCTGGTGGCACAGGCCGGTTTTCTCCTGCCCGGTTCGCGCGAACAGGAAACCGAAGCCGACTTGGTCGGGCAGCGGTTGATGGCGCAGGCGGGCTTCGACCCGGCCCAGGCGGTGAACCTGTGGCAGAACATGATCGCAGCCGGCGGTTCCCGCCCCCCCGAATGGCTATCCACCCACCCCAATCCCCAATCGCGTATCCAGGAGCTGCGCAGCCGCGCCAGCAGCCTGGAGCCGCTGTACCGCCAGTCGCGGGCCGAAGGCCGTATGCCTTCATGCCGATGACCGCAGGGGTACGTCGCCGCGCTTCAGGCTTCCGGACCACCGTCGTTTTCTGGTAGCTTTGCCGCCCGCCTCATGAATGGCCGGCGAAAGAACAGGTCGCTTTCAGCAAGAGGTAACGCCATGTTGTTCCGAACCTACAAGCACGCCGCGCTGTCGCTCGCCATCGCCGGTTTCCTGGGGACCGCCGCCGTCGACGTGGATGCGCAGAGCCGCCGCGAGCGCTCCGAGCAAAAGAACCAAAGGGGCAGCGCAAACGCCGAAGTAAGGTACCCGGATGCGACCCGCACGGAACCTACCGAGAAGGGCGCTCGCAAGCTCCAGGCCAAGCTGCAAAAGATGGTCGAGGCTTACAACAAGGATGATTTCGCCGCGGCCCGCACGCAGGCCGACGAAATACTCGCTTCCCCCGACGCGGCACCTTACGACAAGGCGGTGGCCGCTCAGATTGGTTCGCAGTCGGCCTAC
>DATHAV010000185.1:0-5781 GCA_035296505.1 Pseudoxanthomonas sp. | reverse complement strand
TGGCGGTCTTGAGCGCCAGGCCGCGCGCCGACAGCCCGTACACCTGGCCCTTGGCCACGGCGCGGAAATAGCTGGCGCCCAGGAACGCGCAGATCTCGTCGAAGTAGTCGGGGGTGTTGAGCGGCCCGTGCAGGCGGAAGCCGGCGAAGCCGAGGCCGGACTCGGTCGGCGCGGCCGCCGCCGGGCCGAAGGTGAACATCTCCGGGCGGTAGACCAGCGGGCGGGCGCGGCCGTCCTCGACCACGCGCATCTCCACGCGCTGCTTGAACAAAAAGCCGCGATGGAAGAACTGCGCCTGGAATGGCAGGCCGTTCCCGCGCCACAGCGCATGGGCCGGGTCGAAGCGCAGGTCGCGGTAGGCGTCGTAATCGAGCTTCCGCAGCGAAGGTATCAGGCTCAGGTCGGGCGCCCGGTAAGGCGCGGCCGCGAGCGCGCGGGCCAACGACGGCACGGTCTGGTCGTCGAAGGCGGTGGCCGCGGCGTCGGCGGCTCTGGCGTGCACCGGCGCGGGCAGCAGTGCGCCCAGCGGCGCGAGCAGCGGCCAGGACAGGCCGGCCAGGATCAGGTCTCGTCGATGCATGGTGAAGCTCTCGGACACTCGGCACGCAGTCTAGACACCGGGGGTAAGGATTACGCAAACGGCTGCGGATCGAGGCATCCTCAAGTTCGCTGGAAGCGTCCATCGGTTCGGCTCGGTTCGCGGTGAGCCTGTCGGACAGGGTTTGGCCCGAGGCAGTGACTGGAGATTCGAAACGTCAAGGGCGTGGTTCGACAGGTTCGCCCCGAGCGGGAAGTCCGACGAGCTGGTTCATCGACGAACCTCTGGAAGACCTGCATACCGGGCTTCTGCATGGTCTGGTCCACATCTGGTTTTGAGCCGCCAAAGTCGCTCTCCTGCAATCCGCTCGACATGCGTCGGATCGGATTCTCTTCAGCCTATGCGACAACCTGAATGCTGGCGCGCAAAAGCAGGAAAGCCCCGTTGCAGGGGGCCTTCCCGATGTCCGATGCGGCCGCGGCGCGCTTAGTCGATGTCGAGGAAGCTGCGCAGCTGCTCCGAGCGGCTGGGGTGGCGCAGCTTGCGCAGGGCCTTGGCCTCTATCTGGCGGATCCGCTCGCGGGTGACGTCGAACTGCTTGCCGACTTCCTCGAGGGTGTGGTCGGTGTTCATGTCGATGCCGAAGCGCATGCGCAGCACCTTGGCCTCGCGGGGGGTCAGCCCGGCCAGCACGTCGCGCACGGTCTCGGACAGGTTGATGTTGACCGTGTTCTCGATCGGGGACTCCACGTTGGTGTCCTCGATGAAGTCGCCCAGGTGCGAGTCCTCGTCGTCGCCGATCGGAGTCTCCATGGAGATCGGCTCCTTGGCGATCTTCATCACCTTGCGGATCTTGTCCTCGGGCATCTCCATTTCCTTGGCCAGCTCCTCCGGCGTGGCCTCGCGGCCGTACTGCTGGAGCATCTGGCGGGAAATGCGGTTGAGCTTGTTGATGGTCTCGATCATGTGCACCGGAATGCGGATGGTCCGCGCCTGGTCGGCGATCGAGCGGGTGATGGCCTGGCGGATCCACCAGGTGGCGTAGGTCGAGAACTTGTAGCCCCGGCGGTATTCGAACTTGTCGACCGCCTTCATCAGGCCGATGTTGCCCTCCTGGATCAGGTCCAGGAACTGCAGGCCGCGGTTGGTGTACTTCTTGGCGATGGAGATCACCAGGCGCAGGTTGGCCTCGACCATCTCGCGCTTGGCCTTGCGCGCGCGCGCCTCGCCGTAGGCCATGGCGCGGCTGATTTCCTTGATGTCGGCCAGGGTCAAGTGCATCGCCTGCTCGATGGCGATGGTGGCCTGCTGCTCGGCGACGATCTGGTCCTTGACGTCGCGCAGCGCGGACGACCACTTCTGCTTGCGCTTGATGACCTCGTCCACCCAGCCCAGGTTGGTCTGGTTGCCTTCCCAGGCGCGGATGAAGTCCTTGCGCGGCATCTTGGCGGTGTTGGTCGAGAGGTACAGCACGCGGCGCTCGTGTTCCTTGATCTGCGCCACCACCTCGCGCAGCTTGCGCACCAGGGTGTCGGTCAAAGCCAGCGGGAACTTCAGGGTGACGAAAGTCTCGGCCAGCTCGGCGCGGATCTTGGCCGCGGCCTTGTTGTCCGGGCCGTTCTTGGCGTACGACTTCTTGAACCTGGCGTAGCCGTCGGCCAGCACCTGCATGCGGCGCGCGACTTCTTCCGGATCCGGGCCGGTGGGACCGGCTTCCTCGGCCGCCTCGCCGGTGTCCTCGTCCTCGTCCTCGTCGACCTCGGCCTCGATGTCGTCGGCCACGACCGGCACCGGGACCTCGGGCACTTCTTCTTCGGCGTCGTTGAAGCCGACCACGATCTCGGCCAGGCGCTTCTTGCCGACCTTGTGCAGCTCGTAGTCTTCCAGCAGCAGCTGGATCGACCACGGGAAATTGCCGAGCGAGGCCTGAACTTGGCTCAGGCCCTCCTCGATGCGTTTGGCGATTGCGATTTCGCCTTCGCGCGTCAGCAGCTCCACGGTGCCCATCTCGCGCATGTACATGCGCACCGGGTCGGTGGTGCGGCCGCCCTCGGTGTCGAGGGTCAGCGCCGCGGCGGCCTCCTCGGCGGCGGTGTCGTCGACCTCGCGATTGCCGGTGCTGTTGCCGGCAAGCAGCAAAGTCTCGACATCGGGCGCCATCTCGTGCACCTCGATGCCCATGCCGTTGATCATGCCGATGATGTCTTCGATCTGCTCGGCGTCGACGATGTCGTCCGGCAGATGATCGTTGACTTCGGCGAAGGTCAGATAGCCCTGTTCGAGGCCCTTGCTGATCAGTAGCTTGATGTCGGATTGTTGGGCTGGACGTTCGTTGGCCATCAGTGCTGCGCCACCGGCAAGAGAGACTAGAGAACCCGGCATTATACTGCGCCGCCGGGGATTTGCCCGCCATCAGTGCTGAACGCGTCTCTGCGCGGGTGGCCTGTGTTCTGGTTGGGGCTCACGGCCTCAGCAGAAAGGTCACAGGCCCGTCATTGACCAGGCTGACCATCATATGGGCGCCGAAACGCCCTGTTTCCACCCTGCCGGCATGCGCATGCCGGCAACTATCGACCAGCCGGTTGTAGCCGCGTTCAGCCTCTTCGGGGGCCGCAGCGGTGGTGAAGCTGGGCCGCATGCCGCTGCGAGTATCGGCCGCCAGCGTGAACTGGCTGACCAGCAGCAGATCCCCGCCGGTGTCGCCGAGCGAGCGGTTCATGCGCCCCGCCTCATCGGCGAATATCCGATAGCCGAGCAGGCGCTGCGCCATGCGCCGGAGTTTCGTTTCGTCGTCGCCCGGCTCCACCGCCACCAGCGCAAGCAGGCCAGGACCGATGGCGCCGACGCGTTCGTCGCCGACGCTGACCGCTGCCTGGGTGACGCGCTGGATAAGGCTGAGCATGTCGGTCCGATAGGGAAGAGGGAGCACGAGACGACGCCTGCGCTGCGGCGCCGGGAGCGGGAGCATCGCCGTTTCTGGCTCGCTCGAAAAGAGAGATGTTTGGTAACTACCTGATCACAACCGGCGGTCGCGAAGAATGTGGCGCGATCATCGATACCGATAGCAAGCGCCTTTAAACTCCCGAGGATGCCATCAGACCTCACGCAGATCGTCGAGGCCTTCGACGCATTGAACCAGGCCGATTTCGTGGCCCTTTCCAACGCCGGGACCACGCAGACGGCCGGCCGCGAAGATGTATACGGTGAGGCGGCGGACCGCGGACTCGAGCCCTGAAGGTTCTCGGCCGTGTTCTGGCACGAACAGAGCCACGAACGCGCCTTCGACGCCGACGGCACCTGATCCAAGCGCTCGCCCTGCACTGGGAGCGCGAGCGCGAGCGCGTGGCGAGGGCATTGAAGACCATCGAGGGGTTCCGGACTCGATGTTCCCGAGGATGAAACCGCGGCTTTCTTCCTGGTGCCGCCGCCGGTGTCCTCGCGCGACGTCGACCCCACCGATGCCGTGGCCTGTTGGCGCTTCCTGTCGGCCCTGGCCGGATCCGGCGCCCCGCCCTTGGACGACGAGGAGGTGGCCGTGCGCGCGATCGTCCGGCGCGGTTCGCCCCGATGCCTAGTCTTCACGGTTCAGCTCGCCTGGGAGAAGCTGGACACCGACGATCTCCAGGCTGCGCTCGGCCGCATCGACGAAATAGGTGCGGTCGAGGGCGGTCTGCAGACCTGGACCGATCCGGCGGTGACCGTCGCGCGCCTGCTCGACGCATGGATAGGACCGGGCACGCCGACTACCAGCGGCGGCTCATCGAGTGGTGGCACCACGAAAACCCCGTCCTGCGGGGTGGCGTCGCGCACCATCGCCCCCGGAACCTCCCGATCGGCGCGGATCTCGTCGCCGACGAGGTGCCCGCGGTCCATGTCCAGGCCGTCTGGGCGCTGCTGGGCAGCGGCCAGGAGGGCCTCCGGCGGCTCCTGCGCCGCTTGCAAGCGGGACTGCCGCGCGAAAACACGGAGTACGTGCTCAGGAGCTTCGACCAGATCGTCGAGTGGCGGGAGGACGTCCTGGCGGAGCTTGCCGTGCCCGAGCGTGCCGCGATCCTCGATGCGGCACGCGCCAGCCTCGCCCCGCCGCCCGTCGCGTTTTCGTCGGGCGACCGGGTGCGGGCCGCCCGAGGGCTGTGGAAGGGCCTGCCGGGTACGGTGATGGCGGTGGATGCCGACGCCAGGCGACTGACAGTGCGGCTGACAGTCCTCGGCCGGGAGTTGCCGGTGACGCTGGATGAAGCGGACCTCGAGATCGATGGCGGCAGCGAATGACGACATCCTGCCCTACCGGGAGGTGCGACGCGCGGACTCTGCGCTGGCCGCGCTGTCGGCATCGCTTTGGTCTGCGGCCGTCCCATCCTGCGGGGCGCGGGCCAGCGGATAAACTGCGGCGATGAAACCGGAAACCGCCGCAGGTCTGCTCCACCGCGCGGTCGCGCTGCTGAGTTCGCTGCCCTGGCCGTGGCTGCGGGCGCTGGCCGACATGCTGGCCTGGGCCTGGCGCCGGCTAGATGCGCGCGAGAGCCAGGTCGTGCGCCGCAACCTGGAGCTGGTGTACCCGGATCTGCTGCCCGCCCAGCGCGCCGAGCTGCATCGCGCGGTGCTGCGCACGACCGCGCGCCAGGCGCTGGAAACTCTGCGCTTTTGGACCCGGCCGCACGCGGAGAACCTGGCCTGCCTGGTCCAGCGCAACGGCGAGGCGCTGTACGACTCGGCGCTGGCCTCGGGCCGCGGCGTGATCGTGGTGGCGCCGCATTTCGGCAACTGGGAGCTGCTCAACCAGTGGCTGTCCTCGCGCGGGCCGCTGGCGATCGTCTATGCGCCGCCGGATTCGGCGGTGGGCAATGCGTTCCTGCTGCGCGCGCGCGGGGCCGACAACATCCGCCAGGTGCGCGCCGAGGGCCCGGCCGTGCGGCAGCTGTGGAAGGTGCTCAAGGACGGGGGCGCGGTGGGGATACTGCCCGACCAGCAGCCCAAGCTGGGGGACGGCGTGTTCGCGCCGTTCTTCGGCCTCCAGGCCTTGACCATGACCCTGGTGTCGCGGCTGGCCGAGCGCACCGGCGCGATCGTGCTGTTGGCCTGGTGCGAACGCATCGGCCCTGGGCTGCAGTTCGCGCTGCGGGTGGAGCCGGCGCCGGAGGGCATCGGCGACCCGGACCCGGTCGCGGCGGCCATCGTGCTCAACGCCGCGGTCGAGCGCATCGCCCGCCGCGATCCCGCACAATACCAGTGGTCGTACAAGC
>DATHAV010000184.1:0-2344 GCA_035296505.1 Pseudoxanthomonas sp. | reverse complement strand
GTCGGCCCGAGTACGCCGATGACGAAGCGCGGCCGGTCGGGCGTGGTGGCCTCGACCGCGTCGCAGCAGGCGCGCGCCACCCGCGCGCCCTCGCGATTCAGCTCGTAGACCAGGTGCTCGAGGCGGTAGTCGGCCTGGCTCACCGCGGTCGCGTTGAAGGTGTTGGTCTCCACCAGGTCGGCGCCGGCCTGCAGGTATTCGGTGTGCACGCCGGCGATCACCTCCGGCTTGGTCAGCAGCAGCAGGTCGTTGTTGCCCTTGAGGTCGTGGCTCTGCTGCCCGTCGTGCGGGCGGACGCTGTCGAAGCCTTGCGCGAAGCGCTGCCCCCGGTAGTCGGCTTCCTCCAGTCCATGGCGCTGGATCATGGTGCCCATGGCGCCGTCGATGATCAGGATGCGTTCGGCCAGCGCGCTCCGCAGCGCCTCGGCTCGGGCCGGATTCAGCCAGGGCAGGGTGTTCATGACTTGATCCCGATGAGTGAGATGACTTCGAAGTGCGGCGGCCGGCGCTCGCGCGTGACCGTGCCGAGATTGGAAACCTGCAGCCCGGCGTTTTCGGCGAACTCGCGCAGCTCGCTGTCGGTGAAGCCGAGATTGACGTGGCTGTAGGTCGCCACCGTGGCCTGGTGTTCGTGCCGCGCCAGGCTGCTCAGCAGCAGGCGGCCTCCCGGCCGCAGCGCGCGCGCCGCCTCGGCCACCGCCCGCGCCGGGGTGTTGGAATAAGTGAGGGCGTGCATCAGCACCACCAGGTCGAAGCCGGCGTCGGCGAACGGCAGCGCGTGCATGTCGCCCTCGCGCACCTCCACGTTCGGGAACCGCCGCAGGCGCTCGCTGGCCGCGGCCACCACCCGGGCGCTGGTGTCCACGCACACGTAGCGGGTCGCGTGCGGCGAAAGCAGTTCGGCCAGCACTCCGTCGCCGGAGGCGATGTCCAGCACGTCGCCGGTCTCCAGCAGGGGCAGGGCGGTGCGCGCCAGCGCCTCCCAGGTGCGTCCGGGCGAGTAGTGGCGCTCCATGTCCCCGGCCACCGAGTCGGCCCAGTTCTGTTCGCTCGCCCGCGCGGCCAGCACCGCGGCGGTGCGCTCGGCGTCCTGGCGCAGCAGCGGATCGTCGCTGCCCTGGCGCAGGCTGCGCCACAGCTCCCGCTGCGCGAGGTCCAGGTTGGCTTCGTCGAAGCGGTAGTAAGCCGATACCCCGGCGCGCCGGTCGCGCACCAGCCCCGCATCCTTCAGCCGGGCCAGATGGGTGGAGACGCGCGGCTGGGCCAGCCGGGTGATCGCCGACAGTTCGGCCACGGTCAGCTCCTCGCGCGCGAGCAGGGCCAGCAGCCGCACCCGCGTCGCATCGGCGAATACCTTCAGGCGGGCCGACCAGGCCTCCAGATCCATAATATCTTCCTATCGCGATATAGAGATATTGTCCGCGCCGATGCGCGTGCGGTCAACCGCGTACGCCGCCGCATGGTCCGCCGCTACAATGGCGCCCTTACGCAACTGGAGGAACTGGCCGTGGATTTCGCATTCACCGAAGAGCAACTAATGATCCAGGACGTGGCGCGGCGCATTTCCCAGGAGAAGATCGCCCCCAGCGCCGAGCACTTCGACCGGATCGGCGAATTTCCGCTGGAAAACATCCAGCTGCTGGGCGCCAGCGGGCTGATGGGCATCGAGGTGCCGACCGAATACGGCGGCGCCGGCATGGACCCGATCGCCTATGCGCTGGCGATCATCGAGATCGCCGCCGCCGACGCGGCGCATTCCACCATCGTGTCGGTCAACAACTCGCTGTTCTGCAACGGCATCCTGCAGTCGGGCACCGAGGAGCAGAAGCAGAAGTACGTGCGCCAGATCGCCGAAGGCACGGAAATCGGCGCCTTCGCCCTGACCGAGCCGCAGTCGGGCTCCGACGCCACCGCGATGCGCTGCCGCGCCGTCGGCCGGGACGACGGCAGCTACGTCATCAACGGCAAGAAGAGCTGGATCACGTCGGGGCCGGTGGCCAAGTACATCGTGCTGTTCGCGATGAGCGATCCGGACAAGGGCGCCCGCGGGATCACCGCGTTCCTGGTCGATACCGGCAAGCCCGGCTTCCACCGCGGCAAGCCGGAACCCAAGCTCGGTATCCGCGCCTCGGCCACCTGCGAGATCGAGTTCCAGGACTACGTGGTCGAGCCCGATGCGGTGCTGGGCAAGGACGGCGAAGGCTTCAAGATCGCCATGGGCGTGCTCGACGCCGGGCGCATCGGCATCGCCGCTCAGGCCGTCGGCCTGGCGCGCGCCGCGTACGAAGCGACGCTGGCCTACGTCAAGGAGCGCAAGGCCTTCGGTGCGCCGATCGGCAGCTTC
>DATHAV010000183.1:0-1608 GCA_035296505.1 Pseudoxanthomonas sp. | reverse complement strand
GCCGGCGTCGCCCATGAGATCAACAACCCGATCGGCTACGTGCATTCCAACCTGGGGTCGCTGCAGGAGTATCTGCACTGCCTGTTCCAGCTGATCGAAATCTACGAACGCGCGCTGCGCAGCGCCGATCCCAAGGCGATGGTGCCGGAGATCGAGGACATGCGGGCGCGCTGCGACATCGAGTTCATCAGCCAGGACCTGCCGCAGCTGATGGCCGAGTCGCGCGAAGGCATCGAGCGCGTCACCCAGATCGTGCGCAACCTCAAGGAATTCTCGTACTCCGACCGCGAGAACGTGTGCAAGTCCGCCGACCTCCACGCCGGCCTCGAGTCGACGATCAACATCGTGTGGAACGAGCTCAAGTACAAGATCAAACTGGAGCGACGCTACGGCAAGCTGCCGCTGGTGCAGTGCCGGCTGTCCGAACTCAACCAGGTGTTCATGAACATCCTGCTCAACGCCAGCCACGCGATCAAGGACCGCGGCCAGATCACGATCACCACCGGCGCGCTGGACGAGGAGGTGTGGATCGAGATCGAGGACACCGGCCAGGGCATTCCCGAGGATATCCAGCAAAGCATCTTCGACCCCTTCTTCACCACCAAGCCGGTCGGCAGCGGCACCGGCCTGGGTCTGTCGATCTCCTACAGCATCGTCAACAAGCACCATGGCCGCATCGAGGTGCGCAGCGTGGTGGGCGAGGGCTCCTGCTTCCGCATCACCCTGCCGATCCGCCAGCCTTTCAGCGTCTGAGGTAGCGGCGGAGCGCCGAACGCGCCTCGGCCGCGGCGGACATGCTTCGCCTTCGTCGACCGGCCACGGCTCTCGCCTTCGGTCGAGTGCTCACATCCCCAGCCGCTGGTGCTGCGGGCTCTCGTGGGCCACGAACGCCTGGCGGATGTGGTCGCGCAGCTTGTCGTCGTCCCAGGGCTTGGTCAGGAAGCGGTAGATCTGCCCGCCGTTGATCGCCTCGGTCACGGTCGCCAGGTCGGTGTAGCCGGACAGCACCAGGCGCATGGTGTCGGGATAGAGCAGGCGCACGCGGCCCAGGAACTCGGTGCCGCTCATGTCCGACATGCGCTGGTCCGAAAGAATGACCTGCACGTCGTTGGTGGCCAGCAGTTCGAACGCTTCGTTGACGCTGCCCGCCGCCAGCACCCGGTAGCCGTCGCGGCGGAACAGCCGCACCAGTGAGCGCAGCACGTTCTCTTCGTCGTCCAGCAGCAGCAGCGTACGCTGGGGGTTGGTCGTGGCGAAAGCGTCGGTGCGCAGGTAGCGCCGGCGCAGCAAGGCGCCGGCGGCGTCGGCCGGCATCGGCTCGCCCAGCAGGTTGCCTTGGAAGATGTCGCAGTGGTGGCGCCGCAGGAAGCCCAGCTGGGCGTCGGTCTCGATGCCGTGCGCCACCACCTTCATGCCCAGCTGGTGGCCCATCGCGATGATGGCGCAGGTGATCGCGGTCTGCCGGCTGCTGGCCGGCATCCCTTTGATGAAGCCGCGGTGGATCTTGATCTTGTCCACCGAGAAGCGGACCAGCGAATCCAGGCTGGAGTCGCCCATGCCGAAGTCGTCCAAGGTCACGCGGATGCCTTCCCGGTGCAGCGCGGCCAG
>DATHAV010000182.1:0-2598 GCA_035296505.1 Pseudoxanthomonas sp. | reverse complement strand
CTGCCCCTCAGGGTTGGGTTTTGGTCGGACTGGTTTTTCATTTTTATCTTTCTATTTAAGCCTTACCAGTTTACAGAAAATGATCATACTGCTCTGTCTTTGATCTGTGCTGAAAAATTTTCTCAAAGAACTCGATTTGTTCTCTTGTCCGAAGAGGATAGCAGTCAACCATAGGTTGGTCTTTTGGTTCATTCCAAAGTTTTTGTACCTCATTCAGATGAATTCTTGGCAGCGGAATAATACCGGAATATTTTCCACTGGATTTTTCAAAGCAAGTAACACTGCGAGGCAGATCTTCTGGTGGAACATTTTTCATGATGCCTAATGCTCCAAATCATTGAGGTGTCCTGGGGAATGGCGCATACAGCGCGCCGGCGCTGCCGGGGGCGGGCTGCGCGATCTCCTCCTGCACCCTATGCATCACGCTGCCGGCCAGGTGCTGCGAGGACCCGGGCAGCAGCCGATGCGATGCTACCGCGAGCTTGGCCTTGAAACCGACCGAAATTTTGCGCGGATGGGCAATCGCGCCGACGATGGCGTCGATCACCATTCGCGGCGCGCGGCCGTTGTAGTGCGCGGCATGGTCGAACCACGGCGTGTCGGCGGCAAAGGGCAAGACGGTAGAAACGTGGATGTCGCGCGCACCCTGGTTCCGCAGCTCCGGGTGCAGGCTGAGCCCCAGGCCGAATACGCCATGCTTGGACGCGGCGTAGGTGGCGTAATAAGAAAACGGAATCCCGCTGCTGACGAACCGAGGTTGACCAAGGTACCGTACTGCTGGCGACGGAACCGGCGCAGGGCGATGTGGCTGCCGGTGATGGCGCCGTTCAAGTTGACCTCCCCTACCCGGCGGGGGGCGCCAGCGGGATTTCGTCGAACGCGCCCAAGGTACCGGTGCCGGCGTTGTTGATCCACACGTCGATGCGGCCGTAGCGTTCCACTGCGACCCATGCCAGGCGCTGCATGTCCTTCTCGCGCGCGACGTCGGGCCGTCACCGCCAGGGCGCTGCCGCCGTGCGTGGTGATCTCGCGCGCCGCCGCGTCGACCAGCTCGGTGCGGCGCGCGGCCAGGGCGACCGCCGCGCCCTGTTCGGCCGTCTTCAGCGCCACGCCCTTGCCGAAGCCGCTCGAGCCGCCGGTGACCACCACCATCCGGCGCACAGCAGTATGGGTAGCCCGCGAATGTCCATGGCGGCCGACCGCCTCTTCGACGCCGATGCGTTCGGGTGCAGCGCGCGCGTAAGGGAACAGTGGGTCACGCATGCCTTCCTGCGACGGCGCAACGGCGCCGGACGCGGAAAGCCTGCATCGGCCGGAGTGAGCAATCGGTGAGCGCGGCGCTACTCCGGCACGTTGAAAGAGCGATCGGCCTGCCCGCGTAGGCGCCGCAGCTTCGGCGTCACCATCGGTACGGTGAGCATGGTGCTGGCCACCGCCATCAGCAGCAGTGCGGTGAACGTGGCGCCGGTGATCAGGGCCTTGTCCAGCAGGATGTTGGCGAAGATGATCATGATCAGCGCCTTGGTCTGCAGCAGCCAGCCGATCACGGAGGCCTCGCCGGGCTTCCATTTCAGCAGCCTGCCGGCCAGGTGGATCCCGGCGAGCTTGCCCGACACGGCGGCCAGCAGCAGCATCGCCGCGGCCACGAACACCGCCGCCCCGCCCACCGACCATTCGGTACGCAGTCCGGTGCTGAGGAAGAACACCGGCATCATCACCAGCAGCACGTGGTGCCGCAGCCAGTCCAGCTGCGCCTGGTCGAACCAGTCCGCGTCCATCACCACGCCGGCCAGGAAGGCGCCCACCATGAAGTGCAGTCCCGACCAGTCGGCGCCGAACGCGCAAGCCGCCAGCCAAACCAGCATCACGTACCAGCGGTCGCGCTGCGGCAGCCGCCGCATCAGCGCGCGGAACAGCACGCAGGCGACGGCGAACGCGAGCAGGAACACGAGCTGGCGGCCCATGCGGGTCCAGTCCATCAGCACCAGCGCCAGCACCGCCCAGATGGCCACGTCGTCGATGCTGGCGTAGCGCAGGATGCGTTGGCCGAGCGGCTGGCGCAGCAGCTCGAGTTTCTCCATCAGCAGGATCAGGATCGGAAGCGCGGTCACCGCGCAGGCCATGCCCACGCCCAGCACGAACTGCCACGGCCGCGCCTGCGCGCCCAGCCAGCCGGGGAACGCCAGCAGCACCGCGGCGGCGAGGCAGCCGGTCAGCAGCGGGCCGGCCAGCGCCAGGCCGGCGGTGATGCCGGTCTCGCGCCGCTTGCTCCAGGCCTGGCGCAGGTCGAGTTCGATCCCGGCGATGAGCACGAACAGCATGACCGCCCATGCGCCCAGGCCATTCAGGATCTGGATGACCTGCGGCGTGAACACGAAATCGTAGTAGGCCGGCGCCGCGGCCCCCAGCACGCCCGGACCCAGCAGGATGCCGGTGATGATCTGCACCACCACCAGCGGCGCGAAGTACTCCGTGCGGCCGAGCCGCCACACCAGGTACGGCACGCCGAAGATCACCAGCATGGCGATCAGGAAGAGTTCCATGGTGGTGATGGCGTGCGGCATCGTGGTTCGCTGTCGGTGGGGGAATGCTTCGCCG
>DATHAV010000181.1:0-20179 GCA_035296505.1 Pseudoxanthomonas sp. | reverse complement strand
TGAACTACGGCACGTTCGTGCTGCACGAAGAAGGGCGGCATAAAACCCGTCCTTCTTTTTCGTCACAGACCATGTCGTACAAGAGCTGGCCATCCACATCGACGAGAGGGATACATGACTACTTCACCCAAATCCAGAACCATCGTGCTTCTGATCGCCGCGGCGCTGACCGCCGGCGTATCCGCATGTTCGCGTCCGGACGACCAGGTGGAACCGACGCCTGCGCCAACGACCTCGGCACCTCCGGCAGAGGCCCCTTTGCCGGCCACCGGCGATCCGATGAGTCCTCCTACCGACCCCAGTGTCCCGCAACCCACCGATTCGCCCACGCCGCCGCCCGCGGAAGGCACGCAGCCCGTCGATCCGGCCCCCAATCTGCCGGCACCGACGGACGACGAAGCGTCCAACGACGATCCAGTGGGCTGAATTTCCGCGTCATCGTTTCCAATGAAGGACGGCGCATGCCGTCCTTCACTGCGTTGATCCCCATGCGTGCTTCTCCCTGCCTCTGCGGACCCGGATGCCTTGAATGGGTTCCGGCGGGCGACGACAGGTCGTGGAAGCGGCGACTAGCGCCGCAGCGCGGGAGCCGTGAGCACGCGCCAGCTACTGCATGGATTGCGGCACATGGACTTCGGCAACACGTGCGGCCTTTACCGTTTGCTCGAACTCCTCAGACTCGATACCCGCGACTGAACATCTTCGCTGCGTGATGCAACGGATAGGCGGCTACGGCACAATCCGGAGATGCCGTATCGACCCGCCCGTTCTTCGTTCCGCGCCCTGGGGCTTGCCGCGGCGCTGTCGCTGGTGCTCGCCGTCCTTCAGGCGCAGGCCCAAGCCCAGTCACTGGGCAACGACTCTCCCTTCTACCCGCCGCGCAGCGGCGACGCCTGGCTCGACCGTCACCTGGCGGACATCAACCGCTATGCCGCGCGCTATCCGCACAGCTTCGCCGACGAGCTCGCGCGCTACTACGCCGTGCCGCGTGCCTATGTCGAGGCCTTGCTCCAGCAGCCCGGATGGCAAGCGGGCGACGTGTTCATGGCCTGTGCGCTGGCGCAGCGTGCGGGCCAGCCGTGCCGGGCACTGGTGCGGGAGCGGTCGCGCGACCGTGAGGCTGGTTGGGACGAGATCGCCCGGCGGATCCAGCTCGAGCCGGAATCGCCGCCGTTCCAGGAGCTGCGCAGCGATGTGGAAGCCAGCTACCGGCGCTGGGCACGGCCGCTATTGACGCCCTGAGGCGCCGCGCTTCAGTCGCTGGCTTGGCGGGAGAGGCCGAGCGCAGCACCACGTCCTCCTCGTCCTGGCGATGGATCGCCTGCATGGAAGCGGCGAGGCGGCCATGATGCCGTGCGGCAATCGCCGCGTGGCGGAACCGGCCAGGCCCTCCACCGCCTCGCGTCGAGGTGGTGCGTCGCCAGTGAGCCCACGCACCGCTCCATGACTGGACCGCCCGCAGCACGCAATCCGAGGCCCGAACCATGCGCGACATCCGACACTTCATCGACGGCCAGGCCGTCGCCGCCACCTCCCGGCGCTACGGCGAGGTGTTCGATCCAAACACCGGCGCGGTCCAGGCGCGCGTGGCCCTGGCCGATGCGGAAGAGCTCGACCGTGCGGTCGCCAGCGCGGTGGCCGCGCAGCGCGAGTGGGCGCAGGTCAACCCGCAGCGACGCGCGCGGGTGCTGTTCGAATTCAAGCGCCTGCTGGAACGCGACATGGAGCCGCTGGCCCGGCTGTTGTCCAGCGAGCATGGCAAGGTCGTCGCCGACAGCCGCGGCGACCTCCACCGCGGGCTGGAGGTGATCGAATTCGCCTGCGGAATCCCGCACCTGCTCAAGGGCGAATACACCCACGGCGCCGGTTCCGGCATCGACGTGTATTCGGCGCGCCAGCCGCTGGGCGTGGTCGCCGGCGTCACTCCATTCAACTTTCCTGCAATGATCCCGATGTGGATGTTCGGCCCGGCCATCGCCTGCGGCAACGCGTTCGTCCTCAAGCCGTCCGAGCGCGATCCGTCGGTGCCGGTGCGCCTGGGCGAGCTGATGATCGAAGCCGGGCTGCCGCCGGGCGTGCTCAACGTGGTGCACGGCGACAGGCACACGGTCGAGGCGATCCTGCGCCATCCCGACATCAAGGCGGTCAGCTTCGTCGGCAGTTCGGATATCGCCCAGGCCGTGAGCGTGCAGGGCGCCGCGCAAGGCAAGCGCGTGCAGGCCATGGGCGGAGCCAAGAACCACGGCATCGTGCTGCCCGACGCCGACCTGGACCGCGCGGTGGCGGACATCGTCGGCGCCGCCTACGGCTCGGCGGGGGAACGCTGCATGGCGCTGCCGGTGGTGGTGCCGGTGGGCGAAAGCACCGCCGATGCGCTGCGCGGGAAACTGCTCGAGGCGATCGCCGACCTGCGCGTCGGCGTCTCCACCGACGCCGACGCCCACTATGGCCCGGTGGTCAGCGCCGCGCACAAGGCCAGGATCGAAGGCCATATCCAGGCCGGCGTGGAGGAGGGTGCGGAACTCGTGGTCGACGGCCGCGGCTTCTCGCTGCCCGGCCACGAAGGCGGCTTCTTCCTCGGCCCGACGCTGTTCGACCGCGTCACCGCGGACATGCGCACCTACCGCGAGGAGATCTTCGGCCCGGTGCTGCAGATCGTGCGTGCCGCAACGCTGGAGCAAGCGATCGAACTGCCCTCGCGCCACCAGTACGGCAACGGCGTGGCCATCTTCACCCGCGATGGCGGCGCGGCGCGCGAGTTCGCCGACCGGGTCGAGGTGGGCATGGTCGGCATCAACGTGCCGGTCCCGGTGCCGGTGGCCTACCACAGCTTCGGCGGCTGGAAGCGCTCGGGCTTCGCCGACCTCAACCAGTACGGCCAGGACAGCGTGCGCTTCTACACCCGCACCAAGACCGTCACCCAGCGGTGGCCTGCCGACGACGCGGCGGCGGAGCAGAGCTTCGTCATTCCCACGATGCGCTGATGGCGGCATCGGGACGCAGCAAGGAGGCGAGCGCCGCATCGCGTCCACCGCCGGCGGCTGTGGGTGGTTCGATCGCGACTGCGAAGCTCGCCATCGACCGTCCGATCCGCCAACGGTGACGCACCCGCTTCTTCGGTGACGAGCGCCCGCCCAGGCTGCGCACCTTCTCGAAGCGTCGGAGCGATCGTGCGATCTACCCAAGCACGGCGTGTGTACGTGCAATCGGCTGCACGTGCTTGGCCGGCTCGCTGCACAGAGATGCCTTCGGGAGCCGCCGGCCGAGCAGACCGCAGAGTCCGATTCCGTGGTCGTCCCATTTCACGTGATTGCGTGAACCGTTATTCGCGTTCAACGATTGCGATCGGCGTGTGTCGCAGGAACCGCAAAGGCAATTCTCCAATGAACACGTTGCCGCGTTCGATGTGCCGTGGCATCTTCCGGTAATGGATGACGTCCAGTCGCTGTCACCAAGCTCCATCGTCTGCTGCGCGGCCGCGGCCGCGGCCGCACCACACCGATGCCGACGATCTGATCCAGGAGGCGTTCCTGCGGCTGCAGATCTACTGCCGCGATCGCAAGGTCGAAAAGCGCGAGGCGTTCCTGGGATCCGCTCGCCGAAGCCGTGGCCGAAATGAATCGTTGCGACCGGACGCGGCTATCGATGGAGGATCCGGCCATCGCCGAACTGCGCATCAGCGGCATCCACCACAGCGGCGGCAACGCGGGTTCCGCCGAGATGATCGCGCGCCTGCACGGCCTGCGCGCGCTGCGTCAGGGCGACGGTATCCGTCTGGTGGCTCCTTCTGCCGCAACGCGGCATTGACGCAGACCGTTCCCGGCGCGGCCGCGGCTGTTGATCGTGCTTGACCGGCCAAAGTGCACGTGGCGCTGCTTATGGCGATGTCCTGCTAGAACGGCATCAGCCATTAGTGGGCTAGACGGGTCAATGCGGCGCCTACGGCCTCTTCAGAATTTATTTCGTATACAGTGCGGTCTATGCCTCTGGAGCATGCCTACCCGGGCAGCCACGTGCGTTTTGGCGCAGGCGGCGAGATCGACCACTTCATCTAAGGAGAACAACAATGATCGTTCGCAAGCGCATGCTCGTCGTCGCTCTCGCGGGATGCCTCGGGATGCTCGTGCCGGTTGCCGCCAGTGCCCAACCCACCTACGAGTTCAACCTGCCCCAGCAGTCGCTGGCCGAGGCGCTGCGCGCCGTCGGCCGCCAGACCGCCACCGATGTCCTGTTCGATCCACGGTCGGTGGAACGGCTGAGCGCGGCGCCGCTGCGCGGGCGGCTGTCGCCGGAGCAGGCGGTGGGACGAATGCTCGCCGGAACCGGGCTGGTGGCGGAGAAGACGGCGGCCGATTCGATCCTGATCGCACCGTCGCGGCCGGCATCCGATGGGGCCAAGCCCCTGCGGCTTCCAGCCGGCAACGCCGCCGCAGCGCCCGCGGGTGCCGTGCTGCTGGCGCAGGCGGGCAGGAGCGTCCCGGCCGCCGCGCTCGCCCAGGCGGGGGGCCGGGATCCACAGCCGGCCGCGCCGGCCACCGCGGACGAGCCCACGCAGCTGGACACCATCGTGGTCAGCGGCGCCGCGCAGTCCGGCGGCCTGCGCAAGCGCGACGCCAGCTTCTCGATCACCACCGCCACCCCGGAACAGATCAGCGAAGCGGCGCCCAAGAGCACCGCGGACCTGCTCAAGATCGTGCCGGGCGTGTGGGCCGAATCGGCCGGCGGCAGCACCGGCGCCAACATCGACGTGCGCGGGTTTCCGGGCGGCTCGGATGCGCCCTTCATCACCGTGCAGCTGGACGGCTCGCCGCTGTTCCCGCCGCCGACGCTGTCGTTCCTCGAGAATTCGTCGCTGTTCCGCATCGACGACACGGTCGAACGCGTCGAGGTGCTGCGCGGCGGCCCCAGCCCGATCTTCTCCAACGGCCAACCGGGCGCGACCATCAACTTCATCCAGAAGAAGGGCGGCGACGTTGCCGAAGGCAGCGCCCGCCTGACTGTCGGCAGCGGCGACCTGCGCCGTTTCGACGGCTACTACGGCGGTCCGCTGGGCGAAGACTGGCGATTCTCGGTCGGCGGCTTTTGGCGCACCACCGACGGCATCCGCGACACCCAATATCCGGCCGACGAAGGCGGCCAGCTCAGCGCCACGCTGACGCGCGTATTCGGCAACGGCGAGCTGACCCTGTATGGACGCACCACCGACGACCGCAATGCGTTCTTCACCGCGGTGCCGCTGATCTCGCGCGACCGCGGGCGCGACGTGGATGCGTTTCCGGGTTTCGACCCCCGCAACGACACGCTGCTCGGCAACGACTTCCGCCGCGTCAACCTGGAGGTCGGCCCCGGGCAGTTCATCCAGCGCGATCTGGCCGAAGGCCGCGGCGCCGACGTCGACGTGTTCGGCGCCGTTCTCGACCTGGACTTCGGCGGCTGGCGGCTCAACAACCGCACCAATTTCCTCGACGGCGACGCCCCCACCAACGGCCTGTTCACCGGCGCCAATCCGCAGACGCTGGCAGCCTTCATCGCAGATACGATCAGAACCACCGGCGCCAATCCGGCGGTGGTGCGCGGCAGCGGCACGTTCTTCAACGGCGGCGGCGCAGTCAGTCCGCAGCAGCAGGTGATCAGGGCGGGATGGTGGGTGGTGGACAAGGCGCTGCGCTCGTTCACCAACGAGACCCGCTTCAGCTTCGACCTCAACGAGAGCAACACCCTCACCGCCGGCGCCTATTACGCCAACTACTCCTCCCGCGACCGCTGGTACCTGGGCAACGAGATGCTGCTCACCGCCGAGCCCAATGCGCGCCGCATCGACGTCGCGCTCAACAACGGGGCGGCGGTAACCCGCGAAGGCTTCGTCGGCGCGCCGTTCTTCGCCCTCGACGCCGATTACGACGGCGAGAACCGCGCCGCGTTCCTCGCGCATGAATGGGAGATCAGCCCGACCCTGCGGCTGGACGCCGGGTTGCGTTACGAGCAACAGGAGGCCGATGCGCTGATTTCCAATGCCGTCACCGTCGATCTCGACCGCAATCCCAGCACCCTCTACAACAACAACGCCTCGGTCCTGGACGGCCGCTACCGCAGGCTGTCGTTCGACGACGACCAGGTGTCGTGGACGGCCGGCCTCAACTGGCGGCTCAACGACGTCGCCAGCGTGTTCGGGCGCGTCAACAGCGGCTTCTTCTTCCCGCAGTTCGACAATTTGCGCGACGGCCAGGACGTGACCCAGCAGGTAGACCAGTACGAGGTGGGGCTCAAGAGCGGCAACGAGCTCTTCGACCTCTATCTGACCGCGTTCTACAACGAGTTCGAAGGCCTGCAGTTCCAGGTGTTCTCCGACATCAACGGCGACGGCATTCCCGACAACGTCACCTCGGTCGGCGGCTCGCGCGCGTACGGGCTGGAGTTCGAAGGCGCCATCCGTCCGTTCGAGAACTTCGAGCTGGCGCTGACCGGCAATTGGGTGGACGCCAAATACCGCAACTTCGGCAACAACAGCGGCAATCAGGTACGGCGCCAGCCCGAGCTCCAGTACCGGCTGACGCCCAGCTACTACCTGCCGAGCACCTGGGGCGACCTCAAGTTCTATCTGACCTACACCTACGTCGGCCGCCGGTTTTCCGACCCGGAGAACGCGCAGCGCATCCCCTCCTACAACACCGTCGACGCCGGCGTGGCCGCCTACGTGGGCGACCGTTGGGAGTTCCGCCTCAGCGGCAGCAACCTGACCAACGAGATCGGACTCACCGAAGCCAATCCGCGCGTGATCGGCGCCGCCACCGCCGGCGACGTATTCCTCGGCCGGCCGATCTTCGGACGCGCCTGGGAGCTGTCGGTGGCCTACCGGTTCTGATGGCCGGGGCGCGGCGCGGCCGTTCCTGTCCGCGCCGCGTCCCTTTTGTTCCAGGCGACCAGGGTCAGCCGATGACGCGTAAGCACCGCAAGGGAATCAGGACCGCCGCACGCTGGCTGCTGCTGGCGCTTTGGCTGCCGGCGCCGCTGGCGCTGGCGGACGGCTGCCGTGCCGGGCAGCCGCAGGTCTATGGCGCGCTGTTCGAAGACGTGCAGCGCGTGCTGCCGGACGCCAAGGCCTTTGTCGATGCGATCCCCACGCGGCCGCCGGCCGGTATCGCCGCTGAATACCTGCACCTGCGCGGCCAGCCGGGCTTCGACCTGGCCGATTTCGTAGCCGAGCGCTTCACCCTGCCGGTCCCGGCCGGCGGCGACTACCGCACGCAGCCCGACCACGACGTGCGCGAGCATATCGACGCGCTGTGGGAGGTGCTCGAACGCCAGCCCGCGCCGGGCGATGCGCGGACCTCGCTGCTCCCGCTGCCGTATCGCTACATCGTGCCGGGCGGACGCTTCAACGAGGTCTACTACTGGGATTCCTATTTCACCATGCTCGGCCTGGAGCAGAGCGGCCGCCACGAGGTGGCCGTGGACATGGTGCGGAACTTCGCGTTCCTGATCGATCGCTACGGGCACATTCCCAACGGCAACCGCACCTATTACCTGAGCCGTTCGCAGCCGCCGTTCTTCGCCGCCATGGTCGGGCTGCTGGCCGAGCGCGACGGTCCTGCGGTGCTGCAGACCTTCCTGCCGCAGCTCGCCGCCGAGCACGGCTTCTGGATGGACGGCGAGAAGACCCTGGCGCCGGGCCAAGCGCATCGGCGCCTGGTGCGGCTGGCCGACGGCACGCTGCTCAATCGCTATTGGGACGACTGCGACACGCCGCGCGAGGAGAGCTATGGCGTCGACGTAGCGACCGCGGCCGCGTCCGATCGCTCCGCGTCCGAGGTCTACCGCAACCTGCGTGCGGGCGCCGAAAGCGGCTGGGACTTCAGTTCGCGCTGGCTGGCCGACGGCGCCACATTGGCCACGATCCGCACCATCGACATCGTGCCGCCCGACCTCAACAGCCTGCTTTACCACCTCGAACGCACGCTCGCCGACGCCTACCGCGACTCGAACCGGAGGGACAAGGCGAAAGAATTCACGCAGCGTGCCGAGGCGCGCAGGGCGGCGATGCATCGGCACCTGTGGGACGGGGAGCTGGGCATCTTCGCCGACCACCTGTGGCGCGAGGGCCGCAGCACCGGGCACGTCACCGCGGCCACGCTGTATCCGCTGTATTTCGGCGTCGCCGATCGCAGCCAGGCGACACAGGTGGCGCGGCGGGTGCGCTCGGATCTGCTGCAGCCGCACGGGCTGGCGACCACCATCCGGCGCACGGGCCAGCAGTGGGACGCGCCCAACGGCTGGGCGCCGCTGCAGTGGATCGCCATACGCGGACTGCAGCGCCACGGCCAGGATCCGCTTGCGGACGAGATCGCCGAGCGCTGGATACGCCACAACGTCGCCGTGTTCCGGGAAACGGGCAAGCTGGTGGAGAAATACGACGTCACCGAAGCCGCGAGTGTCGCCGGTGGCGGCGAATACCCGCTGCAGGACGGGTTCGGCTGGACCAACGGGGTGCTGCGGCGATTGCTGGCGCTTTACCCTCAGGCGTTGGCCGACCCGCCCTCGCGTTGAATCCCATCGGGTAACGCCGGTCCTCCGCGGGATAGGGGCAGGCATGCCGGGCGCCTGTGACGCGGGCGTCGCACCACGGAAGGATGGGAGGTTGTCACGGCATTGTTCGACCGATGCTGGCGCTCGACGAAAACGGCGGGCGACAGATGCAGCATTGCGCCGATCTCTGCGCCGACGTCGACGGTCGAGTCGCGGGCCTGAAAGCGTGATGCCCCTAGCGCGCCGGCGTCGCCATGACGCTCGGCGCCATCGCGTCGAAACGCTCGAGCATCTCCCGCCACAGCGTTTCGGCCTGCGGCCGGAAGTATCCCATGTGGCCTATGTACTTGATCGACAGCCGCGACGGGTCCACGTCCACCGGCTCCCAAGGCGCGCGGCGGTAGCCACTCATGAACGCATCGCGCGAGCGCGGCGGCGCCCAGGCGTCGTCGAGCGCGTTGACCGCGACGATGGGCACCTCGATGCGCGCGAACTGGGCTGCGATGCCCGGCAGCGTCGGGTCGTCGAAGAAATAGCGCGGGTAGCGGCACCAGCGCCGCCATTGGCGGTACACGTCCAGCGGCAGGTCCTCGCCCAGGCCCAGCAGGTTCGACGGCAGGTAGCCTTTCCAGCGCGTGAGCAAAGGGCCCAGCACTTTCCACATCGCCAGCACGCGCACCCGCTCCAGTGGCGCCATCCAGCCGTGCCAGCCGGCGCCGGTGCCGAACACGTACGCACCGCGCACGCGCTCGGGACGGGGCAGCAGGCCCAGCGCGTGGCCACCGTACGAGTGGCCCACCAGGTACAGGGGGAGGTCCTGTCCCGACGTCCACTCGATGGCCGCCGCCAGGTCCTGCCGCGCCCAATCCAGGTAGTCCATCCTGAAACCACGCAGCCGCGCCGGCGCCGAACGCCCGATGCCGCGGTAGTCCAGGGTCAGGACCGAATATCCCCGCGTGGCCGCGTAGTGGGCGAAACGCCGGTAGAACGCCTGCGGCACCGCGGTGGCGCCAGCCACCATCAGCTGCGCACGCGCATCGGGCGCCGGGTACCGGCAGGCTTGCAGCGGATAGCCGTCGGCCGCGGTCAAGGCAATCGGCTGCGCCTGCACGGCGGCCTCGGTCATGGCGCCTGCCCCGCGGTGCGGAAGATCGGCTCCAGCGCCTCGCGCACCTGGCGCAGCGGCTCGGCGCTGCCCGCCACCCGCGCCTGCATCAATCCACCTTCGTAGGCGGCGACCAGCAGCGCGGCCAGCGCAGCGGCGCGCGCTACGGGCACGCCGCGCAATTCGAGTGCACCGGCCACGCGCGCGCGGATCCGAGCGAAGCCTTCCGCCAGCGCCGCGCGGATCTGACGGTCGTTCGGGCCCGACTCCAGCGCCACGGTGCCCAGCGGACAGCCGCGTTCGAACCCGCTGCCGGCCAAACCCTCTTCGGCGCGCAGCATCCACGCCTGCAGCGCTTCCCACGGCGAAAGACCGGAGGCCAGGGCCTTGTCCATGCCGGCGCAGATCCCGTGCACCGTGGCCTCGATGGCCTGCACCGCCAGCTCGTCCTTGCCGCCGGGGAAGTGGTGGTAAAGCACGCCCTTGGGCGCGCCCGCCTCGGCCAACAGCTCGGTCAGTCCAACACCGCGCAGCCCGCGGCGGGACAGGCCGCTGCACATGGCATGGATAAGGCGATCTCGGGTGGAAGGAGCGTCCATGCCGCGACTCTATAGACCGGTCGGTCTAGTTGCAACAGGAAGCAGCCAAGCGCGGCATCGGTGTGGGTGGTCACAGCCTGCACGACTCGTTTACGCCTACGCCCGCATAACGTACGCCGGCACCCGACGGCCAATCCCTTGGCGACAGCAACCTTCAAGATCGCGACCTTCAACGTCAACGGCATCCGCTCGCGCCTGCCGCACCTGCTGGCTTGGCTGGAGCGCGAGGCGCCGGACGTGGCCTGTCTGCAGGAGCTCAAGTGCACCGACGATGCATTTCCCATCGAGGACATTCACCGCGCCGGCTACGGCGCGCTGTGGAAGGGAGAGCGGTCGTGGAACGGGGTGGCCATACTGGCGCGCGGAGTGGACCCGGTGGAAAGCCGGCGCGAACTGCCGGGCGACAGCGCGGACGACCACAGCCGTTACCTGGAGGCGCTGGCGCACGGAATTATCGTCGCCTGCCTGTACCTGCCCAACGGCAATCCGCGGCCGGGACCGAAGTTCGACTACAAGCTGCGCTGGTTCGACCGACTGCTGACGCACGCCGCGGCGCTGTTCGATAGCGGGCATCCGGTGGTGCTCGCCGGCGACTTCAACGTGGTGCCCACCGACGCCGACATCTACAACCCGCGCTCGTGGCTCAAGGATGCCCTGCTGCAGCCGGAGAGCCGACAGCGCTACGCGGCGCTGCTCGACCAGGGCTGGACCGATGCGCTTCGCCACCTCAATCCGCACCGGCGCATCTACACCTTCTGGGACTATTTCCGCCGGCATTGGGAAACCGACTCCGGCCTGCGCATCGACCACCTGCTGCTCAACGCGCCGTTGGCCGAACGGCTGCTGGATGCCGGCGTCGACCGCTGGGTGCGCGGGCTGGAAAAAGCCAGCGACCATGCGCCGACCTGGGTGGCGTTATCCGACGAGCCATCGGCGGTATCGCCAAAAAGGACCGCATTCAAGGACTTCAAGGCCGCCGCCGGGAAAACAGCGGGCAAGAGAGCGGCGGGCAAGAGCGCCTTGCGTGAGAAGGCGATTGGCAAGCAGAAGTAGGGACGTGCAGAAAAGAGCCGCTGTGGAAGGCTCATGCACCGCCACGGCCACCGCGTCGGCTATGGCGCGCTAGCGGTCATGCAGCGGTCTGGCATCGAGCCCGTCATGCCTGAGGCGGCGGAGATTCAGCGGCATCCAGATCTAGTGCTGTCGAAGGAGCGTCGGATGGCACCAGAAGAGGGTTACCCCTCGGACATCGCAACTTATGATGGACGTCCCCGCGGCCTCAGTCGTACAGCACCTGCAGTCTTGGGCAGAAGAAGCTGCGCCGGTTGGTCTTTCCCAGGTACTTCTTGACCACCGGGCCGCCACAGTGCGGACACCGGGTCTTGGTGTGCACCTGCCAGTGCTGCTTGAGTACGCCCGCGCGCTTCCAATCCAGGAAGTCGAAGCTGTACTGCCGCGCCTCGTGGATCAGCGCGTCGCGCTTGGTGGGCGGCAGCTTGCCCACGAGGCTGCGCGGATCCACCTCGATCCGGTACAGCGCTTCGTTCTTGATGATGTTTCCCACGCCGGAGAACACGGTCTGGTCCAGCAGCGCATCGCACACCAGCATGTCGGGCCGTGCCTTGAGCTTGCGCCGCGCCGCCTCCGGATCCCAGGCGTCGGACATGACGTCGCCGCTCCAGTCGTAAGCATCGTCCAGCGGACCTTCGACGTACCGCAGCGAGCAGGTGTAGAAGTTGAGCTCGTCGCCGCGGTCGAATCGCAGGCTCAACCGAACCGGCTTTTCCTTGCGCTCGTTGATGCAGTACGTGCCGAACATCAGCAGGTGCACGCGCATGCTGAAGCCGGTGAACTCGATCAGGAAATGCTTGCCCCAGCTGCGCAGTGATTCGATGCGCTGCCCCTGCATGCGCCCCAGGTCTAAGCGGCTGTCGCCTTCGACGCCCCGCACGGTGCGGCCGCGGAACTGGGCCGCCGCTTCGCGCAGGATCACGATCGAAGGCCCCTCAGGCATGCGTGGTCCCGGTCGGTTGGCGTGCCGCCGCCAGCAGCGTCTGCAGGCGCACGGCGTTGGGCACCGCGTGGCCGAGCGCGGTATTGTCGAAGATCGCCCACCGCATGGCGCCCGAAGGCTCGATCGAGGCTACCTCGTGAGCCAGCGCCTGCAGCGCAGCTTCGTCGTACTCGCTGTAGTAGATTTTCGGACTGCCGTGCCAGCGCCAGTATCGCCAGGCGCTGCTGCCGGCAAGATCGCCATGGGTTTCGCACGCGGCCGGGTCGGCAACCACCTGCGCGACATCGTGGCGCGCGAGCAGATCGCGGGCTTCCGCACCGAACCAGCTGGCGTGCCTCGCCTCCCAGGCGAGGCCTGAGGTTACCCGCCGGCGCAGCATCTGCAGGAACTTGGCAGCCACTCGTGCATCGAACCGCAGGCTGGGCGGCAGCTGCACCAGCACGCCCGCGAGCTTGCCGCCGAGCCCGCTGCATTCGTCCACGAACTGGTCCAGCGCCGCCTCGCACTGCTGCAATCGGTGTTCGTGGGTGATCAGCTTGGGGAGCTTGAGCGAGAAGCGGAAATCGTCCGGTACCGTGTCCGCCCAGCGGCGGTAGGTCGCTGGGCGGTGGCTTCGGTAGAAGGACGAGTTGATCTCCACCGCGTTGAAGCGGGTGGCGTAGCGCGCCAGCACGCTGTCGCCCGTGCCGAAGCAATGCGCATGCGCCGATGCGTAGGACCAACTGGCGCAGCCGATTCGGAATACGGTTGCTGCGGGCATCAGCGCGACAGCCCGACCGCCACGCTCGAACAAGGCTCGCTGGAGCGAAGGCGGCCTTGGAATGCCGCGCCCAAGGCACCCGTCGTCGGTTCCGCTCTGCGCATGTTCCCTTGCATCCAACACGACCTTCGGCCGAGGGAAGCAGAATCCTGCAGCAGTGGTTAAGCGCAGGCGAAAGCAACGCATGCTGTGCCGACGCGGCTAAGCAAACGCGACGGCGGGGGCCTTTCGGCGCGGCGTATCCTATGCGGCGTTGAAACTGCCGCTGACCCCGTTCCGCCCCGTCTGACCATGACCGCTTTCCCATCCTCCATCGCTATGGACTTGCAGTCGCCTCCCTGCGGATCCTCGCGCTACGACGCCTCCCTGCGTCTTTCGGTCGCCCCGATGATGGACTGGACCGACACCCATTGCCGCGTATTTCACCGGCTGCTGGCGCCCAACGCGCGCCTGTATACGGAGATGGTGCACGCCAACGCGGTCCTGCAGGGCGATCGGTCGCGCCTGTTGGCGCACGATCCGGGCGAGGCGCCGCTTGCGCTGCAGCTCGGCGGCAGCGATCCGGCGTTGCTGGCCCAGGCCGCACGCGTGGGACAGACGCACGGGTTCGACGAAATCAACCTCAACGTCGGCTGCCCGTCCGATCGCGTGCAGGCCGGGCGCTTCGGCGCTTGCCTGATGAAGGAGCCGGCGCTGGTGGCGGAGTGCGTCGCGGCGATGATCGACGCCGTGGCCCTGCAGGTAACGGTCAAGTGCCGCCTGGGCGTGGACGTTGACAACGATTACGCACGCTTCCTGAGCTTCATCGACGCCGTGGCCGCCGCCGGCTGCCGCACGTTCTTCGTGCATGCGCGCAACGCTTGGCTGCAGGGGCTTTCGCCCAAGCAAAACCGCGACGTGCCGCCGCTGCGCTACGACTGGGCCTACCGCCTCAAGCGCGACCGGCCGGCGCTGCGGATCGCGCTCAACGGCGGCATCGTCGGGGTCGAGGACAGCCTCGCGCACCTGCCGCACTGCGACGGCGTGATGCTGGGCCGCGCCGCCTACCACGACCCCTACACGCTGCATCTGCTGGACAGCGCCCTGTACGGCGGACCTCGGCAGGACCGCCACTCATTGCTGCGCGCGCTGCGGCCCTACGTGGAATCGCAGCTGGAGAAGGGCGTGGCGCTCAAGCACATCACCCGGCACGTGCTGGGTCTGTTCCATGGGCAACCCGGCGGACGTGCGTTCCGGCAGGTGCTCAGCGAACGTGCACACCGGTCCGGCGCGGACTGGAGCCTGGTCGAGCAGGCGCTGGCGATGGCGGGGCCGCCGCTGCCGCCTGCCGCATAGCCGCGACACGACACAATATCCTTGCTGGTGCAGCTGAACGAGGTCCTCTCTCCTGTGGATAACTTCATAGCCGATTTAACGCTGCAACCCAAACATCTGCACCTCATCCTCACGGCGGTTGTGGCTCCCGTTCATTCAGGAAAGCCGGAATCCGTTACGCTTCCGTTATGACGCTTTTACATTCGTCCATACTTCCGTTGCTTTTATGGGCTGCCGCAGGCAGTCCGACGAAAGCGTGGGCGCAGTCGCAGGACGTTGATCCAGGAAGGCAAGGGAATGGCAGCGAGCGTCAAGAGTCCGATGTTCGCGAGTGGCGGGCGACACCGCCCGCCCTGCGCTCGGCTTCGCTGTCCGATGCGGTACGTCGAGTCCAACGCGAAACCGGCGGGCAGGTTCTGGGCGCCGAGCGCGTGCAGTTCGACGGTCGCGACATCAACCGCGTGAAGGTCCTGGACAGGTATGGACGGGTCCGCTACATGGACGACGACCCGCAGCGGGGCCGCGATCCGCCACGCGCGGAATCCCTGCCCCGTGCACGCAGCGATAACCCGGCCGAACCGTAATCTGTTCCATCCGTGGCCGTCAGGCTGATGCTTTCAGGGAGAGTCCATGCGTATTTTGCTGGTCGAAGATGAAGCCCCGCTCCGTGAAACCCTGGCCGCGCGCCTGAAGCGCGAGGGCTTTGCGGTAGATGCCGCCCAGGACGGCGAGGAAGGCCTGTACATGGGCCGCGAGGTGCCCTTCGACGTCGGCATCATCGACCTTGGGCTGCCCAAGATGTCGGGCATGGAGTTGATCAAGGCCCTACGCGACGAAGGCAAGAAATTCCCCGTACTGATCCTGACCGCCCGGTCCAGCTGGCAGGACAAGGTGGAAGGCCTCAAGCACGGCGCCGACGACTATCTGGTCAAGCCGTTCCATGTCGAAGAGCTGCTGGCTCGCGTCAACGCCCTGCTGCGCCGCGCCGCGGGCTGGAGCAAGCCCACGCTGGAGTGCGGCCCGGTCGCGCTGGACCTCGCGGCGCAGACCGTGAGCGTTCATGGCAACAACATCGACCTCACCAGCTACGAGTACAAGGTGCTCGAGTACCTGATGATGCATGCCGGCGAACTGGTATCCAAGGCCGACCTCACCGAACACATCTACCAGCAGGATTTCGACCGGGATTCCAACGTGCTCGAAGTCTTCATCGGCCGCCTGCGCAAGAAGCTGGATCCGGAAGGCGAACTCAAGCCGATCGAGACCGTGCGCGGGCGCGGCTACCGTTTCGCCATTCCGCGCAACCACGAGAGCTGATGCTCCCCGCTGGGGAGGCGGGCGGTGCCGGGATGGGCGCGCGCAAGGCGCTGGCCGGGCTGCGTCCCCGCTCCCTGCAGGCGCGGCAGCTGCTCGCGGCCAGCGTGGGCCTTCTCGCGTTCCTGGCCCTGGCCGGTTACGCGCTGGACCAGGCCTTCCTCAGCACCGCCGAAGACAGCCTCCGCCAGCGGCTCAAGAGTTACGCGCTGGCCTACGCGAACGAAAGCGAGTTCGGTCGCGACGGCAGCATCATCCCGCCCGAAACGCCGCCGGACCCGCGCTTCCGACGCCCGGGCAGCGGCCTCTACGCCCAGATCGTCCTGCCCGACATGCGCTGGGGTTCGGATTCGACCCTGGGTCCGGTGCTGCCCGATTCGCCGATGCTGGCGCCGCTGCGCGAATCGTTCGACGGGCCGCTGCCGATGACCCAGATCGACGGCAGCGAAAGCCTGGTGTACCGCTATGGCGTGGGCACCGCCTGGGCCGAACGGGGTCCGGAGACCGAGTTCCAGTATTCGATCTACGTCATGGAGGACGCGCAAGCGCTCAAGGCGCAGCTGCGCGTGTTCCGCGGTGCGCTGTGGGTGTACCTCGGCAGCGCCGGAGTGATCCTGCTGCTGTTGCAAATCCTGGTCCTGAACTGGAGCCTGAAGCCGCTGCAGCGCGTGATCACCGAGCTGACGCGGGTCCAGCGCGGCCAGGCCAGCCGCATGAGCGAAAACCATCCGCGCGAGCTGCAGCCGCTGACCGACAGCATCAACGCGTTCGTCGAGAGCGAGCGCGAGAACCTGGACCGCCAGCGCAACACCCTCGCCGACCTCGCCCACAGCCTCAAGACCCCGCTGGCGGTGCTGCGCGCGCAGCTCGACGACGGCGTGCACGCCAACGCCCTGCGCGAGGAGCTGGACACCCAGCTCAAGCGCATGAACAACCTGGTGTCCTACCAGCTCGCCCGTGCCGCCTCCAGCGGGCACGCGCTGTTCGCCGCGCCCATCCCGATCGAGCCCAGCGCCGAGGAGATCGTGCGGGGCCTGGAGAAGGTCTATGCCTTGAAGGGCGTGATCTGCGAGTTCGAGATCGACCCGGCGGCGCGTTTCCATGGCGAGCTCGGGGACCTGCAGGAGCTGATGGGCAACCTGCTGGAGAACGCGTTCAAGTGGGCGCGCTCGCGCGTGCTGCTGACCGCCACGGCGACCAGGACCGTCGGCAACCGCCGCGCCGGCCTGCTGCTGGCCGTGGACGACGATGGCCCCGGCATCGCGGAAGAGGACGTGGCCCGTATCCTGCAGCGCGGCGTGCGCGGCGATGAGAGAGTGCAGGGTCACGGCATTGGCCTGGCGATCGTGCAGGATCTGGTGCGAGGCTATCGGGGCGAGCTGCAGGTCATGCGGTCGCAGGAACTCGGCGGCGCGCGTTTCGAAGTGACCCTGCCGCAGGGACTGTGAGCACCGGCCGCTATCGTTCAGGCGCTCGGCGGCGATACCGGCGGGCCATAGAAGCGCTCCAGGTGCGCGGCCACGTCCGGCAGGCATTCGCGCAGCAGCGCCGGTGCCGAGAAGTGATACTCGGTGGCGACGGCGAAGAACTCTTCGGGCGATTCGGCCGCATAGGCGTCCATTGCGGTATCCCGGCCGGCGTCCACCCACTCGCAAAACGCGTCGTAGCTGCGCTGGAAATCGCGTGCCCACTCCCGCTGCCAGGCGCGCGGCAGCAGCGGGGTGCCGTCCATCGCCCCATCCAGCGCGTCGAGCTTGTGCGCCATCTCGTGCACCGCCACGCAAAAGCCCGCCGCCGGATCGGCGATGTCGTTCTGCACGTCGGCCCAGGACAGCACCAGCGGCCCGATGTCCCACGACTCGCCGGCCAGCTCGTCCTCGTACTGGTGCATCACGCCGGCCGAGTCCAGGTGCGAGCGCTGTACGCGAAAGGCGTCCGGATACACCAGCAGCTGCGACCAGCCATCGAGCCCGGCCTGCCCGAACTCCATCAGCGGCAGGCAGCACAGCGCGGCCAGCTGCGTGCGTTGCGCGTCGTCTAGGGTCAGGTCGCCCAGCGGGGTGATGCGCTTGCGGTGCAGGAACAGGGCGGCGAGGGTTCGCAGCCGGAGTCCGCGCGCCGGATCGAGCGCGGCCAGCCACGGTGTCGCCGCGCAGACCTCGCGCCACAGCGCGTCGTCCAGTTCGGGAGGCTGGCGTCGCAGCCAGCGCCACACCGCCTCTATCAGCGAAACATCCCCGGCAGGAAGCTGTGCCACTTGGAACCGCGGGCGCGCGGCAGGACATCGTCGTTGCCGCCGCCGCTGGGGGCGGCCACAGGCCTGGCGTACTTGCTGCGCGCGGCGCTGGCCTTGGCCGGCGATGCGTTGGACGCCGCGGCGTCGCGCACCTTGGTGTCGGTCTCCTCGCTCGGGCATCCGCTCGCGGCGAGGTTGCGGCCGTTCTGGGCCATGGCCTGGACGCTGGCGCAGATCAGGAACAGGACGAGACCAATGCGCAACATGGGAGGCTCCGGAGGGGGCTTGGCGTCGGCGAATCATACCCGTTCGACGCACGTGTGGCATGTCTATGGGAGCACGGTCGGTCTGCGGGAGCAGGGCGGGGTGAATAGCGGCATGTCGCAGCCGCAAGTGTGGGCCACTCTCTCGGTGCTGAAACCGCCATGCCTCGCAAATGCCCTGGTTCTGCGCCGCGCTGGTCGCAGGGCGCGCATCGCCCTCGGTTCGCACGCGCTCGCGTGCCGGAAGCGTTCAAGCGCCGTGCCGCGCGAGTTGGCGGCCGATCGTCGGTCACCGCGATGCGCCTGCCGAACCCGGTACCCCCACCGCGCCGGTGCAGCCGGCGCCTCGAAGCGATGCGGCGGTGGTCTCGCGCATAATCCGTTCGTGCCCGCCGCTGCCGCCAGCCTGATCCCTGTCGTCCTCGCCCACCTGATCGGCTCGGTGTCGGGAAGCCCGCTGCTTGGTCGCGGGTACGAGATGGACCGCCGCCATGGCAGCGGCCACGCCGGCGGCACCCACGGGTTCGGCATCCTGGCCTGGCGCGCCGACCTCATGCGCTGGGCACTTGCACCGGCGGTCGCAGCGCTGGTGCCGTTCGCCCAACGCGGCAGCGTCCAGCGTCCACACGCAGACAACGAGCCGCGCTTCGAATGCGTGCGCTCGTGTCGCGGTCGCGCGTGAGCGGGGAGCGCGAACTGCTGCAGCGCTTGATCGCCGGCCCGGTATCGGGCGACGTTCTGGCACGGGACGCCGGACTCACCCGCGCGGCGATGTGGAAGCGCATCGAAGCCCTGCGCGAGGGTGGCGTGCAGATCGGCGCCGCGCCCGGCCGCGGCTACGCGCTGGCGCATCCGGTGGAACTGCTGGACGCGGAGGCCATCCGTGCGCAGCTGCCCGATCCGCGCGGCCTGCACGAGCTGCAGGTGGTCTGGTCGCTGGACTCGACCAACAGCGAGCTCCTGCGCCGGACTGCGCCGCAACAGGGTGCATGCGTGCTGCTGGCCGAACGGCAAACCGCGGGGCGCGGTCGTCGCGGCAGGCGCTGGGCCTCGCCGCTGGCCGCGCACCTCTACCTGTCGGTGGCACGGCATTTTTCAGGCGGCCTGGCGCGCCTGGGAGGCCTGAGCCTGGTGTCCGGCGTGGCCGCGGCCGAAGCGCTGCATACCCTCGGCCTGGGTTCGGTGCGGCTCAAGTGGCCCAACGACCTGGTGGTGGACGGGCGCAAGCTCGGCGGCCTGCTGGTGGAGGGCGGCGGCGAACACGGCGGTCCGGTGCGGGCGGTGATCGGGCTCGGGCTCAACGTGCGCATGCCCGACGCCTTCGCCGCGCGCATCGACCAGCCGTGGACCGATCTACACTCGTTGGGCGCGACGCTGTCGCGCAACCTGGTCGCCGCGCGCATGCTGCAGTCCCTGCTGCCGGCGCTGGAGGTCTTCGACGCCGAAGGCCTGCCGCCGTTCCTGCCGCGCTACGGCGCACTCGACGCGCTGTCGGGGCGCCGCCTGGAGATCCGCAGTGGCGAAGCGACGTTCGAGGCCGATCATTGCGGCATCGCCGCCGACGGCGCTCTGTGCGTGCGGGAAGGCGGAACGCTGCGCCACGTGCACGCCGGCGAAGTCAGCGTGAGGCCGCGATGAGCCGCTGGCTGTTCGACCTCGGCAATACCCGCCTCAAGTTCGCGCCGCTGCGCGATGACGGCACGCTCGGCGAGGTGACCGCGCTGGTTCATGCCGATGGCGAACTGGCCCGCGCGCTGGATCGCGCGCTTCCGGCGGGGCAGGCGTCCGGGTACTTGGCCAGCGTGGCGTCCGACCGATTGACCGTGGCGGTGCTGGAAACGCTGGCGACGCGCTTTCGCCTGGTGTCTTGCGCCCGCAGCACGCGCCAGTGCGCCGGCGTGCGCAGCGCCTATGCGGAACCTTCGAAGCTGGGGGTCGACCGGCTGCTGGCGCTGGCGGGCGCGCGGGCGCGCGGACCGGGTGCATGGCTGGTCGTCGGCGTCGGCACCGCGACCACCATTGACCTGATGGACCGCGAAGGCCTGCACCGC